>JAUNRC010000062.1 GCA_030535875.1 Akkermansia sp.
TCACGGCAGCTCCGTCAGGAGCTGCTCTTCACATCGCTCGCAGAGCGGTTAAAAAAGAGTATAAAATAAGCTCGCGGAGCTCGCTGAGAAGAACAGCTCTGTCGAGCTGTTGAGAAGAACGGGCTGTGCCCGTTGTGAAGAATCGCCTGCGGCGATAGCGAAGAACGCCCCGCTGGTGCGGGGCGTTGAGAGGGGGGTGGTGGCGTTATTTTTTTACTGCTGTGTGAAGCAGGACAAAAAGCTTGCCAAGTTCTGTCGGTGGGTGTAAACTTGTGCCGGAACACGTTTTAACATCAGTTAACTATGAGCAGAATTACTCTTGCCGGCATCGGTTGCGGCTCTCGCACTCGTACATATATGAAATTGGCAATGGAACGTCCCGAGCAGTTCCGCATTGTGGCGGCTGCGGATCCGGTGAAGGTGCGTGCCGAGCAGGTGCGTGATTTCGCACCGGAGGAGGAGCGCGGAGATGTGCAGCTTTTTGCGAATGCCGATGAGCTGCTCTCCCGACCCAAGCTGGCCGATGTGGCTATCATCGGTACGCAGGATGATTATCATTTCGAGCCGGCTAAACGTGCGCTGGAGTTGGGTTATGACCTGCTTCTTGAGAAACCCATTTCCAAGACTTTGCGCGAGACTCTCGAGCTGCGCGACCTTGCCGAGAAGCTCGGTCGTCGCGTGGCCATCTGCCATGTGCTGCGCTACACGCCTTTCTACAACACTATTCGCAATATCATTCGCAGCGGTGAGTTGGGTGATATCATGACTTTCAATGCCAATGAAGGCGTGGGTGCCTGGCATTTCGGTCACTCTTTCGTGCGTGGCCACTGGGGCAACAGCGTGAAGTCCACCCCCATGATTGTGGCTAAGTGCTGCCACGATATGGACATTCTTTACTGGTTGTTGGACCGTCCCTGTGAGCAGGTGTCGTCTTTTGGTGAACTTTCTTTCTTCCGCCCCGAGTCTTTGAAGGAGCCCCGTCCCGTGCGTTGTACGGATTGGACGACTCCTATCGGTGAGGACCCGTGGGATGCCCGTAAGTACATTACCGACGAGAGTTGCCGCCGTTGGCTGCGCATGGTGATGGACGGGGTTGATGAGGCTACTCCCGAGGATATTACCGAGTGGTTGAAGACTTCGCCCTGGGGGCGCGATGCTTTCCAGTGTGGCGATAATGATCAGCCTGACCACCTCGTGGCCATCCTGCGCTACCTGGGTGGCGTGACGGGTACTTTCACCATGACTGCTTTCGAGGAAGGTCGTCACATCGAGATTTACGGAACCAAGGCTAAGCTGCGTGCCGGTGCCTTCTATAAGGATAACGGTCCGGGTGAAATCACCGTGACGGAGCATTTCTCCAAGAAGATTCGCAAGGTGGATATCGAGGAGGCTGCCGGCGGTTATGCCGGTCACGGTGGTGGTGACTGGGGGCTGGTGAGCAACCTGTACAACGATATGCGGGTGGTGGGCGATGCCACGCTGATGACCACGCCCATTCAGGCCAGTGCTCATTCGCATGTGATAGCCTTTGCCGTTGAGCATGCCCGCCGTACCGGTGAGGTGGTGGATATCCGTGAGTTCGAGCGCCGTGTGTTGAGCGGTGAGCTGAACTACTAAAGCGGTTCTTTCATGTTGCCGTTTACCAAATTGACGGGGTTGTTCGCTGCAACGGCGCTTGTGGCGGCAGCCCTGCCTGAATGGGGAACGAACTACGAGAGTGCACTTCGTCAGGCTCGGCAACAGGGTAAGGCCGTGCTGGCGGATTTTACCGGTTCAGACTGGTGTTGGTACTGCATTCGGCTGCGTAAGGAGGTGTTGTCCCAAGCGGATTTTGCCGCTTGGGCGGCAGAGCATTTTGTGCTGTTGGAGGTGGATGTGCCGCAAAATCCGAACTTCGATGCTCAGTTGCTGGAGCAAAATCGGGCGCTGTGCTCCAAGTACCGGATTGATGGTTTTCCGACTGTACTGGTGCTCGATGAGAAGGGTCGTGCCGTAGGCGGGGTGTTCGGCTTTGTGAGCAAGCCGTCAGTGCTGCGCCGGGCTTTGGAACCGGGTTTGCAGGCTGCGGCTTTGTTGCGCAAGGCTGAGCAGCTGCAGGGTGAGGATAAGTTGCAGACCTTGCTTGCAGCGTGGAGGCTCATTCCGGAGCCGTTGTATGAGTTGAATGCAGAGTTGCAGGCGGAGCTTGCGGCTATTGATGTGCAGGATCTCAGCGGTCTGCGTGGCAAGGCTGAGGCTCAACGGGTGCTCCGCGAGTGTGCTGAGGCGGCTGATGCCGCTCCGACCGATGCCGCCGCCCTTGTTATCATTGAGCAGGCTCTTGCCGGAGCGGTGCCGGAGAACCGTCGGGAATTGCTGGAGTTGAAGTATCGCTTGCTTATGCGCGGGCTCGAAACTCCCGAGGATGTGCGGCAGGCGGCAGAGGTTGCGTTTGCGATGATAGATGCCGACCGTAAACTTTCATCCGAGCAAAAGGAAAATTATAAGCGGCAGTTGCGCGGGGTTTTTGCGAATCCGCAGACCAGCATCAATCGCAGTAAGATGCGTAAAAGAAGACGCCCCAAGCGCTGAGTTGCGGCCGGGGGCGTCGAGGGGGGGGATGGTGCTGAGAAGTTGCGGAATCAGAGTTTTTCGACGAGTTGCTCGCGGTAATTGAGGCGAGCGCGGCTGATTTGCTCTTCGGTGGCTCCGAGGGAGCGCAGCAGAATGCCGCTGAGCGAGAGTGCCACTTCTTCCTCAGCGGCGATGACTGTCTGGGCGCCGTCATTGCGCATGTGGCGGGCATGGCGCAGGTAGGTGGTGTGCGCCATGACTTCGATTTTCGGGTTGAGGGTTCGAGCCGTGGCTGCGATTTCGCGGGCGGGTGCTCCCACGGCGGTAACGATGATGGCGCGTGCTTTTTCCACGCCGGCAAGTTGTTGAATGGTGCGCCGGCGGGCATCGCCGTGCATGGCGTGTATACCTTGGGTGTTGAGGCGGGTCACGGTGTCGATGTTCATCTCCAGTACAATCACTTCAATCTCGTACTCCTGCAGAATGCGGGCGATGATTTCGCCGCAGGGACCGTAACCGACGACGATGACGCGGTCGCGCTCCTCCGTCGGTTCGGGCAGGGACGTGGCATCGGCCTTGCGCATGCCGATACCGCGCTCCTCCATACGGCGGATGAGGGCGGGTACATGGCGGAAGAGTAGTACGTTGGTGGTGATGGTGATGATGGCTACACCCGTGATGATGTTGACGGCGCTGTGCGGCAGGAGCCCGAAGCGCTCACCGGCAACCAGTGCCGCCAGAATGAAAGAGAACTCACCGATTTGCGACAGGGATGTACCCACAACCACTCCCAAACTGCCCGGTCGTCCCAACAGACGGATGACGAAGTAAGCGCTCAGCGGTTTCCAAACAAGGGTCACGAGCAGGGTACCCAGTGCAAGCTGCCAATTTTCCAGTAGCCCCATGAAGTCAAAACCCATGCCGACCGATACGAAGAAGAGCACGGCAAAGGCATCGCGCATGGGTAGAGCGTCTGCCGCGGCGCGACTGGCAAACTTGCTCTGCCCGACCACCATGCCGGAGAGGAAGGCACCGAACACCATGCTGGCGTTGAATACCTCGGCTGAGAGCACCGCTACACCCAGAGCAATAGTGAGTACGGCGAGGGTGAAGAGCTCATTCGAGTTGTTGCGGGCAACGAAGGTGAGGACTTTCGAGATGACGTACTTGCCGATGAATGCTACGCAGAACACCATGAGGGCGAGCTTCCAGACCATGCCCCAGAGCGCAGAGCCCAGATCATCGGTGCAGAAGCTTGCTTTGCCGCCCCCTTCAGGCAGAATGAAGACCGCAGGCAGCAGCACAAGCAGTACAATCGTGAAGATGTCTTCCATCACCAACCAACCGACGGCAGTGTGGCCGCTGGGGGTGTGCAGCAGGCGATTGTCTTCCAGCACTCGGGTGAGAACCACGGTACTGCTCACGCATACGCACATGCCGAAGAGTAGCGAGGCTATCCAATCAGCTCCCGGTACCAGCCAGTGGTACACCAGTGCACCGCTGCCCGTCCAGAGGGTCATGCAGATAAGGGACCCCGGTACGGCAACTTTGCGTACCGCCAGCAAATCTTTGAAGTGGAAGTGCAGCCCTACGCCGAAGAGGAGCAGGACTTCGCCTATGTGGGCGAACTCATGCATGACCTTATGTGGATTCTCGGTCATGCCCCACCACGGTTGTGCGGCCAGTATGCCGGCCAGCAGGTAGCCTACGAGTGGGGAAAGTCGGAGCCGCTGAGCAAGCATGCCCAGAAGCAGAGCGAGGATGAGGCCCAGTGCAAGGGTACCAATCATATTGTGGCTTGCGGGTATGTGGGGGCGGTGGTGAGGGGGGAATGAATTATTCAATGACGCGCGCCCAAAGTACCTTGAGGTAGCGTCCTTCGGGATAAGTGGAGAGGAAGGGATGGTCCCAGCCGGGGCCGGTCATCTCGAGTATCTGCAGGCGGCGTCCCAGACGCTGGGCGGCTTTGATGACGGTCTTTTCGAATTCGGAGGGACTCAGCAGGCCGGAGCAGGAGCAGGTCACGAACAGACCGCCGCGGCGTACACATTGCAGGCCCAGCATGTTCAGGTCGTTGTATTTTTTGAGCCCCTCTTCTTTCTCTTCATCGCGACCGAGCACGAACTTAGGCGGGTCGAGCAGCACGACATCGAACTGCTTGCCGTTGCGTACCATTTGGCGGGCGTAGACGAAGGCGTCGGCATGCACGAAGTCGATTCGCAGCGGACCGCCGGCGGCGTTGATGTTGGCGTTGCGCTTGGCCATGAGTATGGCTTTTTCATCGAGGTCGACGGCGGTGACTTCCTTAGCTTTGCCGTGTAGTTTGGCGTGTATGGAAAAACCGCCGGAGTAGCAGCAGAGGTCCAGCATGGTTTTGCCTTCGACGAGTCGGGAAAGTTTGCGGCGATTGTCGCGCTGGTCACAGAAGAAGCCGGTCTTGTGTCCCTGTGCAAAATCCACTTCAAAGTTGACGCCGTTCTCGACGATTCGTACTCGGTGTACGGGCTCGCTCTCGGGGGCTGTGGCGGGGTCGATGCCTTCCATGCGGGCTATGCTTTCGTCTACTGAGATGACGTGGCGCTTGGTGTCGCAGAGCTTGTGGAGCAGGGGCAGCCAGGTGTTGAGACGTTGCCACACGCCCAGCGTGGTGACTTCCAGACTCAGGACATCGGCGTAGCGATCCGCTATCAGACCGCCCAAACCGTCGGAGTCTCCGTGAATGATGCGGTAGGCCGTGGTGGTGGCATCGAGCTTACAGTCCTCGCGTCGCCATGTAACGGCACGCCGCAGGGCTTCTTCCAAGCGGGCCTCGGTGAGTAGTTCGGAGCCGTGGCAGAGCATGCGCAGCGGGGTGCGGCTGCGGGGGTTCCAGAATCCGCCGCCGAAGAGCTCGCCGTTCTTGTCGTACACATTGATGAGGCAACCGGGCTCGGCATCGGGACTTACGGCTCCTAACATGCGGGGGAATACGGCCGGATTGTAGGTGAAGTACTTGAGCTGTACCCAAGGGCGTACCCAGTTCTCGCTGCCTTCGGGGGCCTCGGCTGTCTTGAAACTGCGCGGGGCAGTTCCGCCTGCGGGGCGGCTCGGGCGGTCGCTGTAACGGGGTTTGCGATTGTTATTTCTGAAGTTCGGCCTGTTCTGTTGCTGCATGGTGGCAGTTTACACGCCCGCGCGCGATATGTCAATCTCAGAGGGTGTCTTTTCCGGCTTTTTTCCCTTCGGGGTAGGTAGGAAAAAACGCAGGGCTGCCGGTTGAAATCCGGCATGCCCTGCGCTGAGGCTCAGGAAGTGCTATGTTCTGCCGTTATAGGCAGATAGAGAAACTGAAGTTGCCGTGGTGACGGTGGTGGTGGCAGGGGGGCGGCGGCGGGCAGGGACGCGGTACAACGTGGAAGTGCCCATGGCGGTGCTTGCGGTGGTGGACGTGATGAGGTCTGTGGTGGCCCTTGTGGTGCGGGCGGGCGTGGTGGTGACCATGGCGGGGCGCTGCCTTGCCGTGGTGTGATACTTTGGGACCACCGCGGTGAGCCGGTCCGTGGTTCGGTGCAGCCTGTGCTACGGCAGGAAGGACTGCCAGTACGACGAGTAGAAGGAACTTTTTCATAATTTTTATGTTTAGTGAATAGTTATTTAAGTTAAATTATTGAGGTTTTATAACCTTTACAAGTGGGAGAACGCACTTTCTTCTTATTTTCTACAATTTTTTTTGATTTTTTCTTGCATGAGTCAGAAGTTGGGTATAGAGTGGGGACATGGCTACAACTATTGAAAACTTAAAGACCGCAATTGTAGGTGAGAGTACTGCCTGCGCCATGTATGCATCGTTTGCCAGCAAGGCGCTGCAGGAGGGCTATCCTCTGATTGCTAAATTGTTTGAGGCGACATCCGCAACGGAGCGTATTCATGCGGCTAATCATACTAAGGCTTTGGTAAAGATGGGTGAGCAGCCCATTGAGTACGACATGAGCTGGCACGTCGGTACGACTCTTGAGAACTTGAAGGAGGCTCTGAAGGGCGAGACTTATGAATATTCGGAGATGTATCCGCCCATGGTGGCACAGGCTGAGGCTGAGGGAGCAAAGGATGCTCTGCGCAGCTTTAATTGGGCTTTGGAAGCCGAGAAGGTGCATGCTGCGATGTATGCCGAGGCTATTCGTCAGTTGGAGAGCGGAGAGCCGCTTAATCTGCCGAAGGCTTATGTCATTTGTCCGCTGTGCGGCGATACGTTTGCGGCAGATACGGCACCGGAGAAGTGTCCGCTTTGCAATATGCCTGCTGCAAAGTTCATGGCTCTGCCCTGATATTGCGTATATTTCATCGCTTGTTTCACCGCTCGCAGAGCGGGCCTTGTGGCGGCTCCGTAAGGAGCCGCTTTTTGCATCGCTCCTCAGAGCGGTTAAAGAGAGTATAAAATAAGCTCGCGGAGCTCGCTGTGAAGAACAGCTCTGTCGAGCTGTTGAGAAGAACGGGCTGCGCCCGTTGTGAAGAATCGCCTGCGGCGATTGTGAAGAACGCCCCGCCGATGCGGGGCGTTGATTTATGGGGAAGTTAGAGCCACTCGCCATGTTGGGATGATAAGTGCGGCGCACAGGGTGATGAAAGGTATAATCAGTCCGGCGGCTCGCAGCAGGAGAAGCACGCGTTGATTGCGAAGGTGGCGGTGGAGCAGAAGGGCTATTCCCGTGAGGGCTGTCGGCACAAGTGGGCAGTAGTAACACCAACCGCTGTTCAGGCAGGCACCTGTTATCCAAGCCGAGGCTAACAAGATTTGGGCGGCGAGGCGGCGTTCGGGGCGGCTGCGATGGACGATGAAGGTTGTCAGGATGAGTAGGATTGCGGCTGTGGGGGGTAACCAAAGCGGGGTGCTCAGGTTGGGGGCGGAGGTGATGTTGAGGATGATGTTCGGCTGTTTGCAGATGAAGATGGAGGTCGGTAAGGCAGCTCCGATGAGGAGCATGCTTATGGACGTCGGCAGTCGGCGGCGGTTGCTCCACAGCATCAGCATGACAAGCGGGAGGTAGAAGAACTCTGTGTGCCCCGGTCGCAGCAGGGTAAGCCCGATGGCCAGTCCGGCAATGAAGAAGTGGCGCGGGGCGAATTCATTGCGTTTGCCGCGCGCCCATACCAGTATGTGGTAGAGTACGACCATTTGCAGGCAGAGGTATACTTCCTCAAGTTGTGCCGGGAATAGTGGTGTGAGCGCAAAGAAGAACCCCGTGACTCCCCAGGCTGTGCTGCGCCTCAGGTAGAGTGCGGTCAGTTTGAGGGTGTAGAGCATGAGCATGCCTACCAGCGGGGCATGTAGCAGAGCAGCGCTGCCGCGGCCCATGCCGAGGGATACCAGCGCTGCCATGACGCTGAAGAATATCCAGGCATTCCATTGTTCGTGTTGCCTGAGGAAGACGCTTACACGGCGTTTTATCTGCTGTTGAGGGGGCTGCTTTGTCATGGTCGCACCGAGCATTCTAGCATAAGAGGCGCGGGGCTTCAAGCTCATTCTTTTTTGTGCAGTCGGTGATTTTTGTTGAAGGTTATTGCAGCAAACCAAAAAAGGTAATTTGTGTATGGTAAATTGTAAATTGGGCAAATATGCTACATTTTATATGTATTTGTCCTGTCATTCGAGGTTGACTTCGGTGGCGGTGGGGGTGTATAATCGCGGCATGCGAAGGCATGTCTTCTCCTTGGCCCTGATGACGGCTTTTTGGCTGAGTTCCTGCACATCGACGGTGTATGAACCCGATTGGTCTCTTGTACCCGGCGGTAGCAATTATGTGCTGGAGTACAATCGCGGTGTGCCGCGACAGAAGAAGCTTGTTCTGCGTGAGAGTGAGCAGGCTGCTCTTCGTGAGTACATGCAGGAGATGGTAACGGAGGGGAATGTGAGCCTTGTCAGTTATGCTCCGTCTCTTGTACTCTCGGGGGAGTGTTATTCGCTGAACTTTACGGATCGTTATGTCGTGCTTAATATTTGGCAGGAGGAAGGGGGGAGCGGTGATGGTTGCCAGTATGTGCGGCCATGTTCGGAGAAGGATGAGGAGATGTTGAAGCTCATCCGCCGCCGTACTTCGGCTCGGGCGCTGCCTCGCTGAATGTAAAAAATCACCGCCGGTGACGTTCTAACGTACCGGCGGTAAGGATTTTGTTGATTTTGTGCTGCCGATGCGGAGTCCCGCAGGCAGATGGGGAATTACATGCCTTTGAGGGTCTCGATAGCGGCCTGAAGACTGGGTACGTCCTCGATGGAGATGACGGTGGCTTCTTTGGAAATGCGACTCATCATACCGGCCAGAGTCTTGCCGGGACCCATTTCGATGAAGAGGGTATGCCCCTTGGACACGAGGTCCTGCATGCTGGCTGCCCAGCGTACGGAACCGCAGACCTGTGCACCGAGCATGGCGCGTACGTCATCGGTGCTTGTGACCGGACGAGCCTCGTAGTTGCAGTAGACGGGGCAGGCGGGCATCTGCATGGCGGCGGCACTCAGCTCGGGCAGTAACTTCTCCTGAGCGCTCTTCATGTAGCGGCTGTGGTAGGCACCGGCTACATTGAGCTTCTTGGCCAGCTTAAAGCCGGCTGCCTTGGCTCCGGCTACGGCCTTGTCTACACCCTCTACCGAGCCGCTGACAACAGTCTGACCGGGGCAGTTGTAGTTGGCTACATCAATGTCGCACTCAGTGGCAAGTGCCTGTACGGCCTCGTCGTTGCCGCCAATCATGGCTGCCATGGTGCTGGGGGCGGCCTGACAGGCTTCCTCCATGAAGGCTCCGCGCTTCTGTACAATCTTGAGGCCGTCTTCCATGCTGAAGGTGCCGGCGGCGGCGTGTGCGGTGAACTCACCTAAGCTCAGACCGGCGGCGGCTACGGGCTCAATTTCCACTTCACTGCGCAGTATCTCCCAGAGGGCGAGGCCGTGCAGGTACAGGGCCGGCTGGCAGTTGCAGGTGCGGGTGAGTTCGGCATCCGGCCCGTTGAACATCACGTCCGTCAGTGAGTAGCCCAGCGCTGCATCGGCGGCATCCATCATAGCTTTTGCCGCAGGATAGCTGTCGTAGAGATCTTTACCCATGCCCACTTTCTGGGCGCCTTGTCCGGGGAAAAGTAGTACTGCTTTCATAATTGAGAATGGTGCAGAAGGGTGAGGTTTTCTGCTGTCAGAATGGTAGAACATTATCGCCGTACAGTCAAGAAAATTTCTGTAAAAAGCTAGAGTCAACTGTAAGCTCGGGCGGTTTTGATTTTTTGCGATGTGGCGGGTGATGTGTGACAAATGGGGGCTTATTCTTTTAGTTATAATTATTTAATGATGTTAATATAAAGTTTACTCAAACTCGAAAAATGTGTCAGGTGATATTTTTTACGCGTTGGTATAATTAAAAACTAAAACTCGTCATAAAGAGGAATTGCGATTG
>JAUNRC010000063.1 GCA_030535875.1 Akkermansia sp.
GGCACCGCGGGCACCACGGGCACCACGGGAACCGGCGCGCCGTGTGATTGTGCAGAAAAATGGGCAGAGCTTGAAGAATGGAAGAGAGGCATCGAAGCACGCCTCGCCGCTCTCGAAAATGCCACCGGCTCCGGCACAGGCTCCGGCGGCTCTGATGGCTCCGGCGGTGGCTCTCAGAGCGGCACCAGCGGTTGCAACTGTGAATGCGCCGGGCTGCTTGAAGCCATCCAGCAGGCGGTACAGGCCGCAGCAGCAGGGGTGAGCCTTACGGCCACCATATCAGCCCCGGTGATGACAACAGAGACGGGCAACCTGACGGCTACGGCTTCGGCCAGTGCCGCCGGCGGCTCTGGCAATTCATCTGTAAATTTCCACTATTAACATGGCTTGCAAATGCGACAGAGCCGCCATCATAGCTGCAAGCGTGGAGCTGTTTCATGCTACCATGGCCAGCCTTTACAACGGGCTAACGGTAGCAGTCAGCGGCTCCGGTGGCTGGTGGACTGGCACATGGGACGGCGGGAAATGGAGCGGCGTCCGCTATGTAGGTAGCGGCACGACCGCTGTTTACAGCTACGAAAATGGCACCATCACGGTGCAGATTAGCTACAAACTTGAGAACAAAGGAACATGGGAACAAGTCAACAGATGACAGCAGGAGACAAAGAAAAAGCCCGCTTGCTTGTTTTGGTATGCTCTTGCCAAGGCTATCAAGACCGCAACATCAAGGCTGCCGATTCTGCCGGATGCAAGGCCAAGCGTGTGGCGTGCCGTGAGACTTGGCTTGCGGATATGCCGCCGGGTGTGAGTTACGCCTTTTTTGTGGGGGGAGCACAGCCGCAGGGCGAGCCGGATGTGTGGGCACTAAATGCCCCCGATACCTACCACGGATTGCCCGAAAAAGTGCGGGCTGCTTTCGTTCGTGCTTTGACGGTGCCAGGATGGAAGTGGCTTTTCAAGTGTGATGATGACACCTATTGTGTGCTGTCCCGGCTGCTGCAAATGGCGGACAGCCTGACACCGGCGCCCGCCGTCATCAGCTGGCCAGGCAATGAGAAAGACACGGCCCACGGCGGTGCCGGTTACTTATTGCCCCGCTCCATGGTGCAGGCTATCGTGGCAGATAAGAGTTACAACACAAAAGGCATCGACCATGAAGACAAACAGGTAACTTATTCCGTGCGCCGTGCCGGCGGTTGCCGCATTGGTGATGAGCGTTTGCATGCTTTCATGCAGAGGATTCCAACGCCGCAAAATAATCAGATTTCCTGCCATTATGCAACACCGGCAGACATGCGGCGCATTCATACCGCATGGGAACCCGGTGGACAAGACGAAGAAAAAGCGGAAGAGAATCTGCCACCGTGGCTGTCCGCGCAAGGAAGCAGAGAGCTACCGGCGGCAAGGCCTAAAAAAAGGGAAAGCAAGGAAAAATCGGCCATAGCTTTGGCCGATGGGTTAAATATTCCACGCGGCACGCGGCGCATTGTCATTTTTAGCAATGTTACCCGTGATTTTGACCCACGCGCCTTGCCTTTGAAGCCGGGCGACCATTGCATCCATATCAACCGTGCAAGGCAGTTTTTCAAAGTGTTTGACACACCGGGCGTGACGCATGCGCTAGTAGTTCGCAAGGGTACAGAGCGGGAAAATGGGCGCATAAAATGGTACGCTCCGCCAACGAGTGACGGCTTCACGCAGGTGCTGTACATTGCTGATGTGCCGATGAGAGCCCGCCGCGCATGGTGGCGCGAATACTGCCAGAGGAACGCCAGGCAGTGCCCCACTTCGGGCTTTATTTGCTGGCAGATGGCCCGGGAAGCTGCACCCATGCTGCCGGTGGTGCTGGCAGGATTTGCACCAGGCGAACAGTTCGGCACCCCTCAATGGCGTGGCCACGCCTGGGCTTTTGAAGCTGAGGAATACGCCCGCGCAGGGGCTCACATAGTAAGACCGGACGCGCCCGGCATGGCCGGCAATCTGCCCCGCGTGAAATGGCTTGTAATGGTATGCACCAGCATGCAACACGAAGCCCGCCGCAATGCGGTGCGCTCGACATGGGCAAAGAATGTGCCGGAGGGCGTGGCGGTGCGCTTTTATTGCGGCGCCAGCGATGCACCAGAGGCCGCAGACGCAGACGCACCGGACATGGTGCGCTTACCCGGTGTATCTCATGCCCTGGAATCTTTGCCGGCATCCGTGCTGGCCATGATGCGCTGGGCCGTGAAGAATTGGAACTTTGCGCGGCTTTTCTGCTGCCATGATGACACCTTCACGGCATTGGATAGGCTGCAACGCTATATCATGCCGCGTGGCGCGTCTATGGTAGGCAATCCGGACGCACAGCGCTGGTGCATTGCCATGCACGGTGGTAGCGGCTTTATGCTCACCCGCGACATGGTGGAAATGTTGGCTTTTCAGCCTTCGGGATTAGTTCGCCGCGCGGCTGATGTTTTTATATCGCAAGAAGTGCAGCGTATGGGTGGCGTGCTTATGCCAGACCGCAAACTTTACCACAATAATGACAGCGTGCCGGCACCTGGTAACGCTCAGATAACGGCCCACAGATGCGCGCCCGGAGATATGGCAAGAATCATGGAAGGATTGACAAAATGAAACTATACCACGCAGATGCTTTTGAGGTGCTGCCGCAGTTAGATGCGGGCAGCTTTGACGCCGTTATAGCAGACCCGCCATATAGCAGCGGGGGCAAGGGCATGGCCCGCAAGCAGGGCAAGACGAACGGGGAAAAGTATTTTTCAACCGTGGCCACAGATTTCGATGATGGCACCCGCGACCAATTAAGCCACCACCTGTGGACTTGTGATTGGCTCCGCATGTGTTACCGCTTGCTGAAGCCCGGCGGCTGGTGCATGGTGTTCACGGATTGGCGCCAGTTGCCCCTCACATGCAACGCCATGCAGTGCGCCGGCTACATGTGGCAAGGAGTGAACATCTGGCACAAGCCAAACGGCTTGCCACATCTGGGCAGATTCTTCCGGGCTGATGAGTTCATAGTAGTTGGCACAAAGGGCGAGCCGCCCGGTGGGCAAAAGCTCATTGGCACCGGTGCACGCACCTACGCCCAGATGTGGGAAGGCATGCTCAGCCCGAAGGAACGTTATCACGCAACGGCCAAGCCCCTGGGCCTGATGCGCCATCTGATGCAGGTAGTGCCCCCCGGTGGCAAAGTGCTAGACCCGTTCACCGGTGGTGGTGCCACCTTGGTAGCAGCCCACCAGATGGGGCTGGATGCCGTGGGAATAGAGAAGACGGAAGCCAATTACAAGACGGCAGCGGCACGCATTGCAGAGCTGCTACCCAGCCCCCTGATATAACCCAGCGGGGTGCCTGCCGTACCCCCGCCGCCCCACCGCCGCACCCCGGCTGTACCCCTGCCGGGTGGGGTGGTATTCCTCACTTATTCAACAAAAGTTCCGCACTTCCGGCGGCGCGATACAGTATCGGCTCCGGCCGTACCGGCTGCCAGACCACCCAGAGTTAACAGACTGCGAACAAAAAAATCCCGACGTTTCATGGCATTTATTACGGAAGTTGTTGATGTTGTGCAAAAGGTGTTACACTAAGAGCCGATGGTTCGGCCGGGCAGACGTGAGAGCACGCACCGCAACCGGTACACTTATCGGCCTGTACGGCAGGCACCCGCAGGGAACGGGCATCGAGCGCCTCGTGACGACAGGCGGCAAAGCACTCCCCGCATGCCACACACTTGCTGTAATCTATCACCGGCAAGGGCTTAGGCTTGCCATTGGGGCGCACGCGATCCGGCAGTTCAATAAGAGTAATAGCCCCCTGCGGACACTTACGTGCACATCTGCGACAGCCCACACATTTCTCCGCATCCACCGAAGGAGCTTTCACCTCAGCAATAGCACCGGTCGGACAAACTGCCAGACACCGACCGCAAGGCTCCCCCTTGCTCCAAACCAAGCAGTTCTTCTGCTTATAAACAGCCTCCCCTATGCGCAGCTTTTTCTTTTGTTCCAAAGTCAACGGCAACAAAGCCCCCTCAGGGCAAAGCTCCGAACAACGATGACAATCCGCAGCACAATAACCACGACTGAAATCCATGTATGGCTTCATCATGCCACTCAGACCATGTACCAGAAAAGCAGGCCGCAGCACATGCGTGGGACAGGCCGATATGCACAAACCACACCCCGTACAACGGCTCAAGAAGCGGTCCACACTCACGGCACCGGGCGGCACAGCAGCCGCAGCAGTACCATCTGAGCTACCGGGAAGTTCCGGCACGGCAGCCGTTGCCAAGCTTGCCACCCCCAATCCGAGGAAAGCTCGACGTGAGGGGTCGGTCGCTTTGTCCGGCTCCGGATTATCGGCTTGCTTCTTTATCGAAACATTGCAGACCGCCCCCTTCCCCGGTGCCAACGACATTGCCGAACGCGGACAAACAGCCACGCAATCATAGCAGCCCACACATCGAGTGGCATCGACCCTCCCCTGCTTCAAATCAATCGCCTGAGCCTTACAATGCCGCAAGCAAGTACCGCAGCGCCCGCAATCACTCGCTCTCAGTTTCGGGACAAAAGGAGCCCATCGGGACAACAGTCCCAGCACCGCTCCCACAGGACATATCGTATTGCAATACAGGCGCCCGCGCCATGCTGCCATCACCAAGGGCAGCAGCACGCTCACACTCAGCATCACCAGCAACCACGGCTCATAGCGCCCCCAATCTCCGCTCAACAGAGGATTTACCAGCGCCGCGCCGAATCGGGCGGATATCGTATAAGGGTCCGTCCAACTGAGCAGCAGCACGCTGCCGGCAGCCAGCGAGCCGAAAACCGCAGCCGCCACCAGCAGACGCAATAACCAATGATGGGGAGCATAGCGCGCCATTTTCCCCTTGCTCTTAGCCGGGCGAGGACGTACCAGACGATTCACGATATCCTGCATTATCCCCAGCGGACAAAGCCATGAACAATAAACTCGCCCGAACAACAGGGTGAGCACAAGCAGGCAGCCCAGCGCTATCATGCCGGGATAACAGCCATTGACAGCACTCAGCAAAGCCGGCACAAACTGAACCCGGCACAACCAAGCACTCTCCGGCGGAACCAACATTCCGGCCAGACTCAACATGAAGAGCAACAGCACCGACAGTGCCACCACTCGACGAATCCATACAAGCACGACCATAAGGTTCATTCTAGCGCCTCAGCAACGGCCTGTCAAACTATTTCGGAAATAACGATTTTTCCGACAAACACCGCACATACTGTCCCATCAGGGAGCCTCCACGCGGTACTTGCCATCGCCCACCCAGAGCACCTCCACTCGCACGCGCTCCAGCCCCTTACGGGTGAAGCCGAGTTCCTCCGCCACGGCTGAACTCACGTCAATCAGCCGCCCGTGAATGAACGGCCCGCGGTCCGCCACTCGCGCCTCACAACTGCGACCGTTGTTCAGATTTTTAATGCGCACCTGACAAGGCAGCGGCAAAGTACGGTGCGCCGCATAGAACTCGCCCTCATACAAAGGCTGGCCGATGGCACCGATATCGCCATCCGCCTCGTAAAATGAAGCTATACCCTCCTCGCTGTAATTCAAGGCCGTCTGCACATCCATCGGGTAATAACGCTCCCCTTTAAGCGTATAGGGAGCCTTCTTATACCCCCTGTAAGGCTCATACCAACATTGCTGACAGGACGCAAAAAATAAAGACAACAACAGAGCGCTGAGAGTAAAGGCACGTAAGTTCATGCTCTCAGGCTAGCACAAGATTCCCGCCGGCGAAAGCAAAAAATCATTTCCCGAGCGCTCATGTCACAACTCACTTCTTCTCCGGCTTCTTCTCCGCCTTGATGCAATTCGGGCAATCGCCCACCGATATCACCTCCACGCGTACTCTCTCCACCCCCTTGCGGGTGAAGCCGAGCTCACGAGCCACAGCCGCACTCACATCAATGAGTCGCCCGCGGGTAAAAGGTCCGCGGTCCGCCACTCGCGCCTCACAACTTTTTCCGTTGCTCAGGCTGGTGATACGCACCCGACAGGGCATAGGCAAGGTTGTATGAGCGGCATAATAATCACCTCGGCGCAAGCGCTCGCCCAACGCACCGCGGGTTCCTCCGGCCTCATAGTACGTGGCCACGCCCTCGGCACTATACGTCAGAGCTTCCTTCACAGACATCGGAACGTACTTCTTACCATTCACGCGATAGGTCTTCGTCATCACGCGCACATCCTTAATCATGGGTGCCGGAGCGGCTACGGGCTGCCGATGCCGACAGGTGCTCAACACACCGGCCAGAACCAAACAACTCACTAAGATTGCTATCACTCGCTCTGCCATACTGTATTATGATGTAACATATATCGCAACGAAAAGAAAGCAAAAAGATAACTTTACGCTGAAATCATTTGCCAAAAGCCCCATAAAGTGATATTCTCAACTCATGTTTAACAGAAATTTGTTGGAGCGCTGCAGCAATGCCTGTGCAGTTTCGGGCTTTGAGGGAGAAATCCGCGCCATCTTTCGGCGGGAGCTGAGTTCCTGCGGCAACATAACCGGCTCCGTCTCGGGGAACATCATGTGCGAGAAAAAAGGACCGGGGCCGACCGTTGCTCTCATCGCCCACATGGATGAAATCGGCTTCATGGTTCAGGGCATTACGGAAGACGGTTTCCTCCTGCTGGTACCGCTGGGCGGATGGTGGAACCATACCCTGCCCAGCCAGCGCGTACTGGTACAGACCCGCGACGGTCGCCGCATACCCGGCCAAATCGGCACCAAGCCACCGCACCTCCTACCGGAGAGCCAGCGCTCACAAGTTCTGCCTAACGATGCTCTTTTCATCGACATCGGAGCCTCCTGCCGCGATGAAGTCGAACAACTCGGCATCACCATCGGCTGCGCCGTGGTTCCCGATGTCAACCTGCAAGCACTGGAAATCCCGCACCGATGGATGGGTAAGGCCTTCGACAATCGGGCCGGTGTGTACTGCATGATTGAGGCCATGCGCCGTCTGGCTCAGGAAGAGCTCTCATGCAGCGTGCGAGCTATCGGCACCGTACAGGAAGAGGTCGGCACGCGCGGAGCGCGCGCTCTCACGCAGGAAATGGTGCCGGACCTCGCCATCATTCTGGAAGGACCGCCCGCGGATGACACCTTCGGACAGAGCGGCATTTGTCGGCAAGGTGTGCTGGGTAAGGGAGTACAGGTGCGCCTGTACGACCCCACCAATATCACCCCTCCGGCGCTTGCCGACTTCGTTCTTAACATTGCCGCCGAAGAAAACATCCCCTGCCAACCGACCGTTCGTCGCACCGGCGGGACGGATGCCGCTGCCAGCTATCCCAACTGGGCCGGCACTCCGGCCATTGTGCTGGGTGTTCCCACACGCTACATTCACTCTCACAACGGCATACTGGATGATCGCGACTTAGAGGCCTGCGTGCGCCTGACCTGCGCCGTGGTACGCAACATCAATGCCGGGAGCCACACGCTCTACCTGCCCTGCTCATGAGCACCGCCACCCCCACAGTCCCACCCTCGCCGCGACAACGGGTAACATGGATTGACAGCGCACGCTGTCTGGCCATGTTCTTTATCATGTGGCTGCATGTGGGAGAGGCCCCCTTTTGGATGGGACGCCCTGTGGGGGGCGGCATCTGCCTGTTCTTCCTGCTGGCAGGCTATTTCATGCCGCGCGAGGCCTCACGAGCAGCCAAACGAGCGCTGGGGCTTGGATTGGCATGGCTGCTATGGAGCCTGATTACCTTCGGCCTGTACCTCCTGACGACCCCGGAATTGGAATGGACGTGGAATAAAGTATTCGGTTGGGAAGTTGCAGCCTACAACACGCCGCTGTGGTTCCTGAGAAATCTGACCATCTATCAGCTCATTATCGCCGGGCTGGCAGCCGTTCATCTGCTGCCGCGCTGCAACTGGCTGCTACTGGCCCTGCTGGCCGCCTTCACATACGTAAACGAACCCGCGCAGCACGAGGGGCTCCGCTTCGACTGGATGTCTGCCGTCATGCTGGGCTACTGCCTGCGCAGCGTACCGCTCAACAGCATCGAACAATGGTTGACCCGCCATGTATGGTACATCCTTGCCGCCATTGTACTACTACTGGTACAACGGGAACTCTACCCACTACTGGCCAAGTCACAGGGACTGAGCTACTACCGTTGCTCCCTCCCCGTGGCGCAGTTCAGCTACGCCGTTCTCATATCGCTTACCGCCATCGGCATTTCGCGCCTCTTCCCCCGCTTCAATGCCCTGCTGGCAACAGCCGGGAGCTGCATGATGTTCACATACGTAGCGCACTCCATCCTCTACGGCCCCATCTATTATCTGAACCTGCCTCGCTGGTGCGGCTTTGCCTACGCAGCAGGAGGCATCGCCCTGCTGACGTGGATTTACCTCATTCTGGCCAAGCACTTCCCCCGTCTTATGAGGATTCTGACCGCCAAATAAGCGGCGCTCACACTCAAAGAGTACGGATTTCCAGCGAACGCCCGTGAGCATCGAGCCCCTCCACGCGTGCAAATACCTGCACATGCGGCAAGGAACGCTCCGCAGCCTCTCGACTCATGCGCACAATGCTCGTACGGCGTTGGAACTGGTCTGCCCGTATACCGGAGAACGACTTACCCGAGCCACCGGTAGGCAGAGTATGACTGGGACCGGCCAGAAAATCACCGCAGGCTACCGTGGAATAAGTACCGGCATAAATCGCTCCTGCCGTGCGAATGCGTGAGAGTATTTCCTCCTCGCGGTCAGCGGTGACCATAAGAACCAAGTGTTCAGGAGCAAAATCATTCACAATATCCGCACCGCTTGTCAGTTCATTGACCAACAGACAATTCGTGTTATCCCGCAGCACCTGCTGCAGATACTCCGCACGAGAGAGGCTCTGTGCCTGAAGAGCAATCTGCTCCTCGACCTGCTTTAACAGCTCTTCACTGGTTGTCACGAAGGCAATGGCACTATCTCCCCCATGTTCCGCCTGAGCCAGCAAATCAGCCGCAACATAAGCGGCATTCGCCGTCTCGTCAGCCAGCACCATCACCTCACTCGGACCGGGCAGCAAATCAATTGCCACAGCACCGACCAACTGGCGCTTAGCCTCCACCACATAGCGATTACCCGGACCGAAAATTTTCTGCACCGGAGCAATACTCTGCGTGCCCAAAGCCATGGCAGCCACGCCCTGTGCACCGCCTATACGATAAATCTCCGTCGCTCCGACAGCTTGCAGCGCCACCAGCACAGCAGGGTTCACCCGACCATCCGGCCCGCAGGGAGTCATCGCCACAATCTCCGGCACTCCGACCGCCTTGGCAAATCCGCCCGTCATCAATGCGGTCGAAACCAAAGGAGCCTTGCCCCCCGGCACATATATTCCCACTCGGTCATACGGGACGAAGCGCTCCCCGACCTCGCAGCCCTGAGCGTTCACACCGCTCCAGTCCCTGCGCATGCTCTGCTGCGAAAAATACTCGATATTGGTCAAGGTGGCAGCGATAGCCTCTTTCACATCCTGCGGCACCTGATGCTGAGCTGCGGCCAACTCTTCTTCCTTCACTCTCAATTGAGCCGGGGTCAGCTCCACCCGATCAAAGGCCGCGGCATAACGGCACAAAGCCTCATCACCATGCTCCTGCACCTCCTTAATAATCCCGGCAACACTCTGTCTGACCTCTTCTCCGGGGATGGCTCGGCGATTCATTGCTGCCACTACTGCGGCATATCGGGCATCGGATTCACGGCATATATTCATCGCCGCAGATTATACCAATTATTGCGGATACTGTCAACTGTTCTGAATCAGCCCCCAGGGCAAACGCATTGGGATTTTGTCATACAAAATTAATCAAATATATCTTATTT
>JAUNRC010000064.1 GCA_030535875.1 Akkermansia sp.
TAGGCAACTAACCTCCCCGTCATTCACGCGACTTTTTTGACGCAGTACCAGAAAAAAACGTGTTGTAGGAAAGTTATGATTTTTTTCGCGGCAAAACATTTTGAACATTAACATTGACCTGAGAGGAATGTTTGAGTACAATGAACGACAGTGAAAGTAAAATGTGTTGAAATCAGGCGGGTTGTGCAATTCTTTCTGATGGTGGCAGTCATGGTGTTGACCGGCTGTTCCGCTCCGTTGTTGCCGGAGCCGGTTGTGAACAAGTCGGAACGTGTGCGAGAGCCGGATGATATGCTGATGGAGCAGATGTGTGCGGATTGGTTTGCTCTGCAGGAGCCCGGACTGGATGGTGCGGAGTACAGTCGACTGGTTAATCGTTATAATCGTTCCTTGTTGTTGATGTTGCGTCGGTATCGGGCAGATATGCTGCAGGCTTTCAGTCGTGGTGAACGGGACTATGAGTTGCCCGGTGTTATGTTTGATCCGGACGGCTCGGAAGTTCATGTCCCTCTGCGCGATGTTTACGATGACATTGTGCCGGCTCAGGATATCCGCACACACTCTCTTCAGGAGCATTATACCGTACCCGGTATCGGTGTGCCGATGGTGGGGGTTATCCCGGTCGGTAATGTGAGTAAAACGGCGCGGCGTTTTAATATTCGAACCCGCGGAACGGTTAGCTCATTGACTGCTGTTATGGAGTTTTCCCGAAAGCAAGGCACTAAACCGCGGTTGCGATTGATTCAGCGCAACAGGGCGGATGATTTGCTTCTCAGGGGGTATCGCCACCAGTTGGCAGCGGATTTCTCTGCCGCTATTGAGATATATTGGAACCTGACCCGTGTGAAAGATGATCGTTTTCTGGGGTTGTTGCGTCCGCAAAAGTTGCGCGACGTGAGCGGTTTGTCGTGCATGGAAAGTTACGACCCTGACAAAATTCCCGTTATCTTGACGCATGGGCTGCTCTCGAGTGCCGGTACATTTGATAATTTGGTTAATCGTTTGATGTGCGATCCGATCATTCGTCGTAATTACCAGTTCTGGTATTTCAATTATCCCACCGGTATGGCCTGGACGCTCACTGCTGTTCATTATCGACGGTCTCTGGCTCAGGTGCGTCAACAGCTCGACTCGCAGCGTAAGAATAAGAATTGGGACCGGATGGTGGTTGTGGGGCACTCCATGGGCGGACTTATTACGCATTACAGCCAATGTACGGAGCCTTGGAAAATGTTGCCTGATAAAAAAATGGCACGAAGTGTCTTGCAGCGTAAAGGAAGACTCGGGGCTCAGAATGAGCTTGTGAACTCGTATGTTTTCAATCCGGTGGAGGCCGGTATGGTGGTCTATATGGCTACTCCGCATCGGGGGGCTCCTTTGGCGAGGTACCGAATTGTGACGGCTTTCATGAAATTGGTGGAGCTGCCGCAGAATATCATCAGCGAGGCGCTGAATGTTGCCACCTTGCAGGAGGACAGCTTGCTGCTTAATCCGACGAAGATTACCAGAGCTTTTACCAGTGTTAATCAGTTATCTCCCGACAGTTATTCCATTCGAGGTTTGCAGGGCTTGAAAGTCAGGGATGTTCCCACTCATTCCATCATTGGCGATCAGGGGAATGGGGATAGCCCGCAGAGTTCGGACGGGGTCGTTCCTTACTGGTCGAGCCATATCGGCTGGGGGAGCGAGACGATTGTGCCCGCAGACCATTCGGTGCAGGATGTACCCGAGACGGCGGCTGACTTTACCCGTGTGCTGGCGGAGCACCTTGTTCGTTGCGGGCGCAGTTTGAACTGAGCTCCTCTGTGACATTCCGACGTTTTTCTGCTTTTATGTATTGACATCGGAGCGCTTATGGTATATAACCCGCGCAACCTCAACCTCCGTATTCATTATGGCTACGCGCAAACATACCATCATCAAACGTAAGGTTAAGAACTGGACTGCGGCTGACTCCGCCGAACTCTATGGCGTGGATGCCTGGAGTAATGGTTATTTCGGCGTGTCCCGCAGTGGTGAAGTGACGGTGAATTTGGTGGATACAGATGGTGAAAAGCGGGCTGTCAGTTTGCATACCATCATGAATGGTCTGGCTGAGCGCGGAACTGATGCTCCGGTGCTCCTGCGCTTCCGTGATTTGCTCAGAGCGCGTATTGATGAGCTCAATCAGAGCTTTCGCAAGGCTATCAAAGAGGCCGGCTACAAGGGGACCTATCGCGGTGTTTACCCGGTGAAGGTCAATCAGCAGCGCGAAATTGTGGAGGAAATCGTCTCGTACGGCTCCCGTTATCATTACGGGCTGGAGGCCGGCAGCAAGCCGGAACTGATTGCCGCCATGGCGCAGATGCGTGACCCCGAGGCTTTCCTGATGTGCAATGGTTACAAGGATGATGAGTTCATCGACTTAGCGCTGATGGCTCAGCGCATGGGCATCAACATTTGCCTGATTCTCGAGATGCCTAATGAGTTGCCGGCGATTTTGGAGCGCGCGCGTGCTCTGGGAATTGACCCCAATCTCGGTGTTCGTGTGCGCTTGGCTGCTAAGGGCTCCGGCCATTGGAGCGAGTCTGCCGGCGATCGCTCGGTTTTCGGGCTCAATACGGCTCAGGTTATTGAAGTGGTAGACACACTGAAGGAGGCTAATAAATTGCATTGTCTCAAGGTGTTGCACTATCATCAGGGCTCGCAGATTCCCAATATTTCCGTGGTGCGTGAAGGTCTGACTGAGGCTTGCCGCATGTACATTGACCTTGTGCGCGAGGGGGCTCCCATGGGGACTCTTGATATGGGTGGTGGTCTGGCGGTGGACTATGATGGTTCTCAAACGAATTTCCATTCTTCCTGTAACTACACGATGGAGGAGTACGCTCGTGATATTGTGGAGGTTGTGGGTGAGTTGTGCAGTAAATGTGAGGTGCCGCATCCTACACTGGTGACGGAGAGTGGTCGTGCGATTGCGGCTTTTCATTCGGTGCTGGTGTTCAATATTTTGGATGTGGCCAGTGCTCCCGGTCAGGATGCTCTTCCGCCGGCCTTGCCGGAGAACCCGAGTGAAATCTTAAAGGCTCTGGATGAGACACGCCGCATGCTCACACGCAAGAATATTCAGGAGTGCTATAACGATGCGAATTACTACCGCGATCAGCTCCGCATGCAGTTCTTCTACGGCAGTGCCAGTTTGCGCGAGCGTGGGGTGGGTGAGGCTATTTATTGGCACATTATGGGATTGATTTCTCGCCGAATTGCCGAGATGAGCGAGATTCCCGAGGATCTCAAGGAAGTCTCCGACAATATGGTGGACTTCTACTACGGTAATTTCTCTCTCTTCCAGAGCATGCCCGACTCCTGGGCTATTGATCAACTGTTCCCTGTCATGCCTATTCAGCGACTTTGTGAGCGACCCACGCAGAAGACTGTTCTCGTGGACATTACTTGTGACTGTGATGGTAAGGTCGATAATTTCATCGATAAGGAGGACGTGGCTCACTCTTTGCCTTTGCATGAGTTTGAGGGTTCGGAGAATTATTACGTTGCTGTTTTCCTTGTGGGCGCATATCAAGAGACGCTGGGTGATATTCATAATCTGTTGGGCGATACGAATGTGGTCAGCGTACACCTTGAGAATGGTCGTCCGGTATATACGGATGAAGAGGAGGGCGACAGCGTGGCGGATGTCTTGTCCTATGTGAAATATGACAGCCGCGACCTAGTGGCCCAGTTCCGTGCATTGGCAGAGCGCGCTGTTGAGGAGGGCCTCATTACTCCCCGACAGCGTAGGGATGCTCTCGAGGCATATCGTACCGGGCTGAACGGCTATACCTACTACGAGTTATAAGGCTTATCGATAGGGTCTTTATTCCAATATCAGGCGGATGAGCCGCTGCATGTCGGCGGTGCCGTAGCGCTGGTCGAGAGGGAGGGGGAGCAGGCTGCGAGCCAGACGATTTTCGGTTTCGTCGGCTGAGGTGGCGGCGATGACTTCGGGCCAGTAGAGCGGAAGTGCTACACCGGCATCGATAAGTTCATCGCGTAGTCCGGGTATGCCGCAGATGAGTGGGTAACACATAGGGGCTGCCGTCGGTTGCTCCGGAAGTTGCAGGCGGTTGATTGGTGCCAGAGCTGCGTGGAGAATGGCGTAGTTTTGCAGACGCCTCTGTGCGGCTTTTTGCCAGTCAATGCTTTGCAGCAGGCGGTGGCTGAGCGGCGACATACGCCGAGCCGGGGCGCTCAGGCTGTCCTCGGCTTGTCGGATGTATTCACTTGCAGCATCGGAGCCACATTCGAGGCTGTATAACATACCGAGAGTACGTTCGGTGGAGCAGTCCTGTTCCTGCGGGAGTTGCAGGGGAAAGGGGGCATGGGCCACGCCGCCGTCAGCCAGTCCTCCGAACTTGCGCGGACTGTAAAAGCAGGGTATGCCGGGGAGCGGTGCTGCGTAGAGGGCGGTGGTGGCATCTGTTATCACCGGACCGGGGTGGCGCAGGGCGGCTGCGCGGATGGCATTGCCTGTCAGCCCGAAGTAGTTGACAAGCAGGAGTAAATCATGGGGGGAAGAGTCGGCCGGAAGGAGGGGAGCCAATTGCTCGGTACAATGGTAGCGCACAATGGGAAGCTGGTGCCGTCGGATTGGTTCGAGAATGGTGTCGCAGATGAAACGGGGAACCAGCACTCGCCGCGGACGAGGCATGTTGCACAGTAGGCAGTCCAGTGCCGCTCGTCCGCTGCTCAGCAGAGCACAGTTGGGGGATTCGGTATGGGGGAAGTTGTGATAAGTCGGCAGTTCCGGCTCGAAAGCCCCTCCCATCATGGTGGTGTTCGGGGGAAAATCAGGCATCGGGCGGGGTGTAGCTTAAATCGTCGTAGGGGTCATCAAAGCGGTTGGGTTCGAGAGGTGCCGGTGGGGTGTTGGGTGTTATTTTCCTGATAATGAGTGTGTTGTGCTGGCCGAGGCTGTTAAAGATACCGCCGAACATTCTCAGCGTACCATAGTGGAGATTATTGAAGTCGGCTCCGTAGCGTTTGCAGTCATCTCGGTAAGCTTGATCGATGGCTTGGCGGGATATGGGAGCGCCTTCTTTTAAGGCGTGGTAAAGGATGTCATGTCGTAGGCTGGGCAGGAGGTCCGGAAGGTGGGTGGGGCCCACGCTGTTGCCATCCCACACATAGCGGCGGTGAAGAATGAGGGTATGTCCTCGGGCCTCAACAACAATCCTGTGGGGAGGGGTTGGGTGGTAGCCGCGCCAGTAACCCAAGTTGAGCTTGGGGTCTTTCCAGATGATGGCTCTGCGGGTTCGCAGGCAAAAGCCCGGCGCTCTGTGAGGCATGTAGGTGAACCAGCTATCGCTCTTGCTGCCTGCTTGCTGTACTTCCGGCGTAATTTCTTTGTGCAGAAGGAAATCCGCTACTCCGGCACAACTCGTCAGAGTGAGCGGCAGAATAAGTAGAAGCGGCAGCGGGGATTCCATGTCGTGATTTTAGTCTGTTAGTTCAGACCTGTCAATCACAAAGCCGTCGCGGCTCGCTGTTTGGCCCGCCGTTCCGTCAGCAGCAACGGTAGCGTCCGCCGGGCAGGGGGATGACGGCTCGCTCAATTTGCAGGCGCATCAATTGAGGGGTCAGCACCATGGCGCTCGTTCCCAAGGCGGTACAGAGGACATCGAGCGTATCATTCCCGGCGGAGATGGCTGCAAGGATGTTGTCGCGGTCGGCACAGTCCGTCGTCGTCGGCGGCGGCATATCGCTTGTCTCGGAATCCGAGTTGAAAAGTTCCAACTGGCGGGGGGCTCCGAGCCAGTTCATGTCTTGCAGCAGTTCATGAGGCGCGCTACATAGGATGGCACCATCGCGGATGAGGGCGTGACATCCGGCAGAGTTGGGCTTGTCGGCTTGGCCCGGTAGTGCGAAAACGGTGTTGCCGTAATAATCGGCTGCGATGGTGGCCGTATGCAGTGCTCCGCTGTGTTGCGGAGCTTCGATGACGAGGGTGGCCTTGCTCCATGCCGCCACAATTCGGTTGCGCTGCGGGAAGGTAGTGCGAGCGGGGCGTAAGGTCATGGGGAACTCGCTGACAAGTGCGCCGTGACCATTGCAGATATGGGTGGTCAGTTCGGCGTTTTCCGGTGGAAAGATGGTGGCGAGACCGCAGCCCAGTACGGCGATGGTTCTTCCTCCGGCATCCAGCGCGCCCCAATGCCCGGCTGTGTCGATTCCTCTGGCCAGACCGGATATGATGGTGCAGCCTGCATCTGCCAGTTCTCGGCCGAAGCGCCGCGCCATGTTCATGCCGTAGGGCGTGGCAGCTCGTGTGCCGACAATGGCTACACTTCGTTCCCCGTCGCTCGGTAGCCATTCTCCCCGCACATAGAGTACAATGGGCGGATCCCCCATTCGACGCAGGACAGCAGGATAGTCGTCATCAATAATGGTAACGACTCGTACCCCGCACTCCTCGGCACAGGCCAGCTCGGCGCGCACGTTGGTGCACTCCTGCCAAGCGGCGATGGCCTGTGCTATGCGCGGACCGATGCGGGGAACCTGTGCCAGTACCTGAGTCGGGGCGGACAGTGCCAGCTCTGCCGAGCCGAAGAACTCCAGCAGGGATTGTATGCGAACCGAGCCCAACCCCGGTATCAGGTTGAGAGTGATGAGCGACTCTCGCGGGCTCAGTTCCATGAAGAACTTAACGCTCCACGATGAAGTCCAAGCCCAAATCCATGGAGGGAACGGAGTGGGTGAGGCAACCGAAGCTCATGAAGTCGACCCCGCTTTCGGCTGCGGCAGGTGCGGTCTCGAGAGTCAGGCCGCCGCTGGCCTCAAAGTAAGGCTTTTTGTTTTTGCCTCGCATTTCTACGGCCTTGGCCATATCTTCGGGGCTCATGTTATCCAGCAGGATGTAGTCCACACCGCGCAGTTTGAGGAAAGATTCCACCTGAGTCAGATTGTCAGCCTCCAGCTCGACTTCCACACCGGGCTTATCTTCGTTGAGCTTGTCGATACAGGCTTGAAGGTGAGAGATATCGCCATCGGTCATCAGGTGATTGTCTTTGACCATGGCGCGGTCATAGAGCCCCAGACGATGGTTGTTGCCGCCACCGTGGACAACGGCTTCTTTCTCCAGCAGGCGATAGCCGGGTGTGGTCTTGCGTGTGTCGAGCAATTTGCAGTCGGTGTGGGCAATGGCTTTCGTGTATTTATTCGTCATGGTTGCCACGCCGGAGAGGCGCTGAATGAAGTTGAGCGCAGTACGTTCAGCTCCCAGAATGGAGCGGGCAGAGCCTTCAATCATCATGACAATGGCACCCGGGGAAACTGTTTCTCCGTCGTGTAGGTAGACTTCCACCTTCAGACCGGGGTCGACCGCGCGGAACACCGCCTCCGCCACCTTCACACCAGAGAGTACACCCTGAGTGCGAGGGCGCATGAGGGCGCGAGCCTGCAGGTTTTCCGGGACAAAGTATGTTGAGGTGACATCACCATCACCGAAATCTTCATCGAGAGCCAACTTGATGAGGGCATCCATGTTATTCGAGACTTTCATATTGCTCATACCCATAATATAGTTCACCCTCGTCTGATTGTAAAGGAGGAAATGAGGCCGAATGCGAATTGAGCCGGGGGATTTCAGTGGGAGTAAGTTTGTTTTTGCGGATTGGGGTTTATGCTTGCTATCAGGCGGGAGACTGTGTAGAATGGTACGTATGGCGAGAATGTATCCGTCTGAGTTTGTGGTGAGCGACCCGCGGGATGCCGGGCAAGCCGGGGAGCGTGTGGTGTTTGAGGCTTTGCGGCGTTTGCCGGAGGATTGGACGGTCATTCATAATTGCTGGCGTCACTTGTTGTTGAGAGGTAAGAAAGAGCATGAGATTAAGCATGTTACCTATGAGGCTGATTTTGTGGTACTCATTCCGGGACGGGGGGTACTGGTGCTGGAGGTGAAGAATTGGCTGAGTGCCAAAGTGGAAAATGGGCGTTGGTTACGAGGTACTGCTGCCGGCTATGTGCCGGTAAATCACGACTCTCCGCTCAATCAGGCATTTTTGGCCATGAAAAACCTGCGCACCGAGCTTTTGCAGAACTTCAGTTGGGGGCGTAATGGTCGTTCGCGTCTGGAGATGCGCTGCATGGCCGTATTGCTGGGCAAAGTGAGTAATTATACGAATCTCAGTGAGACGGAGTTCGATTCTCCGGCCATTGATGCTCAGTTGAAGGATTGCTCCGTTTCTGTTCCTCGCAATCGGATATATGATGAGTTGTATCTATGCGGAACCGAGGCCTTGGGGGCAGGGCTTCAGCAGCGAATGGAACGTCTTTTCTGTTTTGCTAATGCCACGAGTGCTGCCGAGTTGGATGAAGTGAGGCGCTATTTGTTGCAGAATCTCGAGTTTAGAGTGGATGCCGCGACGGCAACCGCTATTATTAATGCTGCGGCTGCTCCGCTCTTGCAGGTGCTGCCCATGTTGGAGGAATCGCCTATCGGAGTACATGTGGAAGGTTGTGCCGGCTCCGGTAAAAGCTCTATGCTCTGTGGCGAGGCGGCTCGGGTGGCATTGACCGCTCAGCAAACGGGGCGTTCACGGCGTGTTCTGGTTACATGCTTTAACTACAACTTGGCGGAATATTTGCGGGTGCAGGGGGCCTTGCGTTTTGCCGGAGTGCGAAGTTTCGACGGAGTGGCTCCGTTGGTGTTGGATAATTTTCAGACGGTTGTGGAGAAATTGTGCGATAAGTTGGGGGCATCTCTGCCGCAATCTTTGTTCACGGAGGGTGCGTTGACATCATTGATCGCAGCCGCGCAGAAAGATGAGCGGTACGCATACGACTATATTTTTGTGGATGAAGCTCAGGATTTTATGCCGGAATGGTGGAGCCTTCTCCGCGCGCTGTTGCGCCCGAATGGTAAATTGTACATCTTCTCCGATGCCGGCCAGCAGCTATATGCTCAAACCGGGAGCTTGCCTGAGCTGCCGGTGCGCTTGCGCTTGCGCCGCAACTTGCGCAATTCTGCTCAAATTGCATCATTTTGTTCGCCTATTATCGGAGGTAATGGCGAGGTCCTTCCATTGCAGGGGCCTGAGGTGGAGGTGTTGCCGGTTGCTGAGACTGCGGAGGAGCGAGCCGTAATGGTGGAAAAAACGATTGAAAATTTATTGGCTGAGCATTACGCTCTGCACGATATCGTCGTTCTTACACCCTGGCGAAAAAATACTTCATTGAAAGCCCCGCGATTGGAGCATCTTGTCGATTTCCCGGCGGATGGAGAATCGCGTAGCAATGCGGCTGAGCGCTTGCGCCGGTGTCTGGCACCGGGGGCTTCCCGTGTGTTGGGAGAGACAATAAAGGCATATAAAGGCTTGGAGAGTCCGGTTGTTATTCTTACCGATATCTCCGCTCCTAAGGATGTGCCGGACTCCGGTTTTACTTCCAATGAGTTTTATGTGGCCTGTACTCGTGCGCGCTATCGCTTGATTATCATACCGACAAGTTCCGGGAGAGATTTTATTGATGGCTTGCGATTGGCTAAATAATGTGGAGAAAATGCTATTTCGTACTTCGAATGGCGTGATGGAGATTTGATTTTTCGATTTTCTTAGGCAATTTTCGGGGAAAGGGAGAAATGTACCGAAAAATGCAATTTTGAAAACATTGATTTTTCAAGGCTTTGTAATTTTTCTCA
>JAUNRC010000065.1 GCA_030535875.1 Akkermansia sp.
CCCCGGCAACCACGCAGCACGCCCCGGCAACCACGGCCCGAGCCACCACGGCAAGAGCGCCGCCCGCCCCGGCAACCACAGCCCGAGCCACCATGTGAGGAACATGTCGCGCCCCTCACATGGCAGCATGCGGGTACAGCATGGTTCAAGGGGCAACCGAGTGAGCGGCTCCACCCGCCCGGCAGGCTTCTCCCACCACCGGAACGGCGGACACCATCGCCGCTGAGCACCAAAGCCCCACCAACAAGCAGCACCAATCGGTGCTGCTTTCTTCATTCGTGACGTGATAAAGACTTGCATGCAACGAGGAAATCTGCTACGCTGAGCGCGTATGAAAAGAACACTTACCCTCATTGGCATGAGCGCCTGTGTGCTCTTGGCGTTTAACTCATGCCGCAGCAACGATGTAGATGCAGACGACTACGAGTCTGCCATGCCGATGGCTACCGACAGCATTGCCGATGGCGACATGCCGCCGTGGCTCATTGATGACATAGATGACGGTTGGGGCGGTCAGGTTGCCGCCGGTGCCACCACACACGACCAGTACCCCATTCCCGAGCCGGATGAAAGCGTAGCCGATGTCTATGGCGGCGGCACCTCCCAAAACCAGCCGGCCGTTGCTGTGCAGCAGGGAGCCACCGTGCACGACACCATGATTGAGACCCCTGTTCCTCAGGCCGTAGCCGTCACCACCCCGGAGACTCCCTCACGCCACATCGGCATCGAACCCCGACAAACCCCTGTCGCCAAGCCTGCCACTCCCCGCAAGCCTGAAAAGATAGCTAAGGTCACCACCACCAAGAAACCCTCCAAGAAGGAGCAGGCCAAGAAGCGCGGCAAGCGCTACACCGAGCCCACTCTGCTGACCTACAAGGTACGTAAGGGCGACAACCTCAGCGACATCGCCAAGCGCAGCCGCACCACGGTGAAGCAGATTAAGAAAGACTCCGGCCTGAAGAGCGACACCATCTATCCCGGCCAGATTATCAAGGTACGTTACATTCCCAAGGACTACAAGCCCTCCAAGCAGAAACAGCAGCAGGTGCGCACTCACGTCGTAGCCAAGGGCCAGACCATCTCCGGCATCGCCAAGCGCTACGGTGTACCCTACACCGACATCCTCAAGGCCAACGGCATGAGCCTGAAAGATGCCTCCCGCATCCGCCCCGGCAAGCGCCTGACCATCCCGGCAAAAAGCAGCAAGAAAAGCCGCTGATTCACGGAACAGATAACATACCACAGCACACGCTACCAGCATGAAGCCTACACTCTCCCGCCTGGCCGCACTCACCGCCACCTGCACAACCCTTTGCGCCTGTAACATCTCCAAACAGAGAATCGATTACAGTTGGTTTGCAGACACGATGATGTCGGCCCAGGATGATGAGGTAATGGTCGAGGTGGGGCAAGGCCTCAACAGCGAGGCCTCCCCCACTCCCGATAAGCCCGCCACGCCCGCATGTGCCATAGCCGCCACCCCGGCACCGCTGCCCCCGGTCACAGCTCCCGTTGCAGCGCCGCAGGCACCTGAGCCCGCTCCGGCACCGCTCGTGGCGCAAAACCAGCCCACCCAACAGACTGCCCCCACTCCGACAGCCACCCAGCAGCAGCCGGCTCCGAACCAACAGACAGCCCCGGCTCCCGAGCGCAAGTCCTGGTTCGCCTCACTCTTCGGCCAAAAACAGGAAACCGAACAAGCTGTCGCCACGCCCAAGACCTACACCGTCAAGGCCGGCGACACCCTTTCCGTCATTGCCCGCCGCCACCGCGTCGGCATGATGGCACTGGCCAAGGCTAACAATCTGGCCAACCCGAATGCCCTGCGCATCGGTCAGGTACTTGTCATCCCCGGTACCGGCACCACCCCGCGCCCGACAGCCCGCGCAGCCGCCCCCGCTCCGGCACCGGCGGTCAGCGCCCCCGTCCCGACAGCTACGGCTCCCGTGGCAGCCACTCCGGCACCGGTCAGCAGCCCCGCCATCAGCGCCCCTGCTCCGGCACCCGCAGCGACAGCCACTCACACCGTCAGCGCCGGCGAGACCCTCACCTCCATCGCTCGCCGTTACAACACCACCATCGCTAAAATCATGCAGGCCAATAACATGACCCCCGAACAGGCTCACCGCCTGAGCATTGGCCAGCGCATCCTTGTGCCACGCCCATGACGTTCAGAACATCCCATCTTATAGTCGGCGGCGCGCTCTGCGCGCTGCTGGCCGCCTGTACCCAGAACGGACCGCAGGCCAACGTACACGACCCCGCGGCACCCCTGCCGCAGATTGCCGTACCCACCTACCTCAACTTCAACCCGCTTGACATCGCGGGCAAAGATGCTCCCACCTACAAGAACCCCTTCCCGGCGGGAACATACGAGCACTTCGTCGCACAACCGGCCTACCCCAAGATTATGGACGATTACAGCGACGACAAGCTGCTCAATCAAATCACGGCCAACAACTCGAAAATTATCATCTGTCTGCCCCAGCAGCGCGCCCGTCTCTACGTCAACGGTCGCGTAGCCATGGACTGGCCCGTCTCGACCGGCACCAACGGCCACGAGACCCCCACCGGCACCTTCCGCGTGATTGAAAAGAACAAGGACCACAAGTCCAACCGTTACGGTAAGTTCGTCAATGCCTCCGGCAAGACAACCGACTCCAACGCCGACGCCAGCAAAGGCGTGCCCGAAGGCATGACCTTCCAGCCCGCCGGCATGCCCAACTGGCACCGCCTCACGTTGGACGGCGTAGGCATACACGGCGGCAAGGTCATTCCCGGTCGCCGACTGTCGCACGGCTGCATCCGCACCCCCTACAAGGTAGCGGCCAAACTGTTCGAATACACCGTCATGGGCATGCCCGCCTACATCTCCTGTGCAGTGGAAGATTACAACCGAGGCGGAGCCGTGCGCCCCAACGATGTGAAGTACCGTCCCGGCGGCGACCACACCGACATGGCACCCGGCCAGACAGCCCCTGCCGTACCGACCACAGCCGCGCCGCGCACCCTCTGATTGCACATCCGCACCCTCAACAACGGCGGGCCGCGGCCCGCCGTTCTCATTTTCACCTTTCCGCCATGAACATCCGCCCCCGAACCCTCCGCGCCGCAAACAACCTGCTTTACGGCAGCTCCGTGCTGCTGGTCATAGCCGCCGTCCTCTACTGCGCCATCTGCAAAGACATGCCCGCCTGGCAATTATGGGGAGGCGTGGCACTGAGCATCGGGGCCACCATCTGGGGACTTTACTACGTCACGCTCCATTACCGCATAAGCCCCGAAGGCGTGACCTACGGCTACTTCCTGCGCCGCAAGCGCCACCTGAACTGGACGGACATCGAACGCACCGAACTGAGCGAAGGCGACTCACAGGGAGTCGCCAACTGCCACATCACCCTCCATCCCAAAGAAGGCACCCCCCTACAACTGAGCAGCGACATCCTCTCACTCGATGACGTACAGGAACTGGCCGGCGAACTGCGCTCCGCAGGACTTCTGCAAACGAAAAATACCTGATGCACCCCCGCCCCACTACCCCAAAAGTGCTTGAAAAGCATTAAATATTAAAAAAATCCAAAAAAAGACTTTTCAAAAAGGGCGTTTTTTGCTATATTCCGCGCGTCTGACCCGCCAAAAGCAGGCAAGACCCGATAAAAGTCTGCCGCTGCGGAACCCAGACTTTACCATATATGTCAGATTACACTACACGAGTGCTGGAGCAGGTTCGCGCCCAAAACGCCAACGAACCCGAGTTCCTGCAAGCAGTGCAAGAGGTGTTCTCAACCATCACCCCTGTGCTGTCCGCGAACAAGAAGTACGAGGATAACTGCATTCTCGAGCGTATCGTAGAGCCTGAGCGCACCATCATCTTCAGAGTGCCTTGGACAGATGACAACGGTAAGATTCACGTCAACCGTGGTTACCGTGTGGAGTACAACAGCGCCATCGGCCCCTACAAAGGCGGCCTCCGCTTCCACCCCTCCGTAAATCTGGGAATCCTCAAATTCCTCGGCTTCGAGCAAATTTTCAAAAACTCCCTCACCACCCTGCCCATGGGCGGTGGTAAGGGCGGCTCCGACTTCGACCCCAAAGGTAAGAGCAACGCCGAAGTCATGCGCTTCTGTCAGAGCTTCATGACCGAGTTGCAGCGCCACATCGGGCCCGATACCGACGTCCCCGCCGGCGACATCGGCGTGGGTGCCCGCGAAATCGGTTACATGTTCGGCCAGTACAAGCGCCTGCGCAATGAGTTCACCGGCGTACTCACCGGCAAGAGCCTGAACTGGGGCGGCTCCCTCATTCGCCCCGAGGCAACCGGCTTCGGCACCGTGTACTTCGCCCAGAACATGCTCGCCACCAAAGGTGACGACCTTCAGGGCAAAGTCTGCGTAGTCTCGGGCAGCGGCAACGTCGCCCAGTTCCTCGTAAAGAAGCTCATCCAGCTCGGTGCCAAGCCCGTCACCATGAGCGACTCCAACGGCTACATCTTCGACCCCGAGGGCATCACCCTCGAGAAACTCGAGTGGATTCAGGAGCTCAAGAACGTCCGTCGCGGCCGCATTAAGGAATATGCCGATGCCTTCCCGGGCGTGCAGTTCTTCGCAGGTCAGCGCCCCTGGAGCGTCCCCTGCGACTGCGCCTTCCCCTGCGCCACGCAGAACGAAATCAACGGAGCCGAGGCTGCCACCCTCATCAAGAACGGCTGTAAGCTCGTTGCCGAGGGTGCCAACATGCCCACCGACCTCGACGGCATCAACGCCTACCTCGACGCCAAGATTCTCTACGGTCCCGCCAAGGCTGCCAACGCCGGCGGCGTAGCAACCTCCGGCCTCGAAATGAGCCAGAACAGCATGCGCCTGAAGTGGAGCGCTGAAGAGGTAGACTCCAAGCTCTTCGACATCATGAAGAACATTCATGAGAACGCCTACAACCACGCCCGCGCATACTCGCCGGACTCACAGGGCGACTTCACCAACTACGTTGCCGGTGCCAACATCGCCGGTTTCGTCAAGGTTGCCGACTCGATGATCGACCAGGGACTGGTCTGATAAGTCACATCCCCCCATTGCAACAAGGCCGCCATCCGTCAGGGATGGCGGCCTTTGTTACATACTCACACACGCAAAAATGCCCGGTGACGATAAAGGAACCACAACAGCAGCCACAAAAGCAGCAAACTGAGCCCCGCGTGCACCACGGCTGCCGCCCCGACAGGCTCCGCCAGAGCCGCCGAACCATACACCAGCGGGTGCGCCACACCCCACCACAAACTGTGCCCGTGCGGTCCGTGAACCTCCGTCAGCAAATAGGCCAACAACGCATTGCAACCCACTACCCGCAGCGGATAAGCCAAGCGCACCGCCACAGAGCCGCCGCAATCAAACAACAGGTGAAATCCCGCCAATAAAAGCAGGCACCAGCCCCCCGACCACAGCACACACGTCGTCGTGTAAATGTGCTTAATAAGCGGCGTATCGGCCTCCAGAGCCATCGCTGCCGCCAGGCACAGCAAGCCGCCCCCCGCGAGCCACAGCACAGCCCTCAGCCCCCGCATGCGACCAATCACCTCACCCCCCATACAGCCCATCAAAGTAAGCGCACCGAAAGAGAGCGAAGTAAGCACCCAGCTATATGGCGTGCCGTCCTGCCAATCCCCCTGCAACAAACAATCCACGTAAATGGCCAGATTCACCTGCGGCTCGAACATCCCGCCCTCATGACCGTCAAAGGGAACAAAACGCAGCAACGCCCAGTAACTCACCATACACAGAGCGCACACCGCCGCCCACACCCTCACCCGAGGACTGCACATCAGCACCACCGCCGCAATAAGGTAGCCCTCGGCAATAGCCTGCAGAGTGTTGCAGAATAAGCTCATGTGCTCCGGTCGGGCCCCGGCCAAATTACCCTGCACCAACATACCCAGCACGAAGAGCAGCAGCACCCGTCGAAGAACTCGCCACAATATCCCGAGCCACCGGTGCTCCCCGCCGCGCTCACGATATTTTGCAAAAGCAAATGGCATACTCGCCCCGGTGATGAAAATAAAAAGCGGCATCACCAAATCCCAGCAGGTAAAAGCACCGCCCCACTCCGCATGCCGGAACTGCTGCATGAGCCACTCCGGCACCTCATCACCACCTCCCCACTCCAAGAGCAGGCGCAGCACCGCCGCGCCGCCGCAAAGCAGCAACATATCAAACCCGCGCAGGGCATCTATACTCACTATCCGATTCATCTTACCTCAAGCTCCCCGGAACATTTATCAGATATCTCCCCCCCTGAAAAATGCTTCGGCTCGCATCGACCGACAGAAAGGAGCAGCCATTGAGCAACCATACCCTACCTGCCGGCGTGCGAGCCGAATATTCATCTTAACTCAGCGAACGACTATCAGTGCATATCGCAGGTACCCTCCATTGCAACAACATCGAAGGGAGCAAGACTGATTTCGATGGGTTCGTCCACATCTATCGCGCGGTCCATAATGGGCAGCTTAGTCTGGTCAGCGAAGGAGCTGCGCAGAGTCACCTTACCCTTCATCGTGGGCGGAACATCCAGAATTTCACGAAGAGTGGACTTCAACGTCTTTTCATACTTGGAAGAGTTGCGCAGCGAGAGCGTGCACTTACTCTTGTTCCAAGAAGCCCAGCCGTAAATATCACCATCCTTCTTCTTCTTATCCCAGGGGTTGCCACCCACCCAGTGAGTATCGGCCAGCACATCAGCATTGCGACGAATCCAAGCAATACAGTTGGCAAGCTCATCCCACAACTGACCATTATTCTGATTCAGAATGACGGCATCGGCATACACCTCCTGCAAACCGGAGCCGCTGGTAAAGGCCGTGCGCATCTCCTTCACACAGTTAGCAGGCTCTTTGCTCATTACACGGGGCGGACCATTGTGAGTAATGATGGTGCCGTGAGTCATGATGGCATTGATGGGCATGAGGGGCGAGCCCTGTACGAACACCTCATGAACAAGGCGGTCGCGATATGTAATCCAGCGGTCACGGGCATCGCCCATGTTACCCATCTGGTCAAAGTCATTCTCCTGTCGCCATACGGAGTCGGCATGCAGGAACCAGAACGGACTGGCCCATGTACCGACAGTCGTATTCAGGTAAATATCCGGACGCGCCTTACGCAGCTCTGCAAGCACATTGATGATGCCCTCGGCATCCTCCAGAGCGCCCGGCCCCTTTGCATGGAACTTCGTCGAAATGCCGTCGAACTTAAAGTAACGCATGTCATAGTTCTCCACCATATATTTACAGCGCTCGACAAAGGCATTGAAATAAATGGGATTGGAAAGCTCAAAACTGGAAATGCGATTATTCGGATGAGTAGCATTCCAATAGGCTATGCGCATAGTCTTGGAACGACCGTAACCACCCACGGGACCCAGCCAGGTACCGATACCGCAGTCCATCGACATCGCCACCTTATTAATCTCGGCAAAGCCGTTGGGGAACCCGACATGGAACCCCCACAGACTGTTGAAATCGTCCCAGCCGTCATCAATCATATAGACATCAATCTTCACGCCGCGCTTCTCGAACAACTCGCGCTTCCACGTATTGAGCACATCCAGCGAAATCTTTTCCGTCGTACGCTTGAGCGGGTCACTAAAATCATGACGGGTAATGCCGATTTCATACCAGTCATTATAGTGCACCATCGTGCGGTAGGGAACCGGCTTTTCACGCTCCAAATAGGCCAACAGAGAGCGGCGCTGCTGACCGGGAGCAAACAAGCCCATCACCGAATTAACCTTCCACGGTGTACCGGGCAGAAGTTCAGTCTTGCGCACCCAGTTACCGCGCACCAGATCACTCGGAACGGCCTCCTCTTGCTCCTCGGCATTGCCCATGGCAAGCGAGAGGGATATACGACCGCTGCTCGTCACAGGCTCAGACTTCTTCTCCACCCAATAGCGCAGATGGTACGTCCCGGCAACAGGCACCAACAGATGGTACTCAGCATTCTCGGACTTATGTCCCGTGTAACCGGCATGCACATCTTCACATATCACCTGACCGGCCGTCGTAACCAACTGCACAGCCACGATATTGAGGCGATGATTGCCACGCTCATACTCGAAATCCACCTCCAAATCACCGGGCTCCAGAAAATTCACAGGCCCTTCCGCCACCAACAAATCACGTACCACGGGACCATGCTTAGCATCGTAGGCACTGCCATACACGGGACGGAAACTCTCCGGCACCGCAAACACACTGCCGAACATAGCCGGAGTCCAGCTCTCCGGGCTCCATGCCTCACCCCTATCACCCCCGTGCTGACCAACCGACATCACCGACATCGGCGTCTCCAGCCCCATGAAGAGCTTATCCGTCACCACCAAAGTACCATTCGTCGTATTGCCCGAAATGGACGGCACCCCACCCTCGGCAGTCGGAATAACCTGCAAAGCCGTGATAGTGTGGAACGGCACCGGTTGCTCAGCAGCCTTCAGCGTATACTCCTGGCGCAGATAATGCGAGCCGTCGCGCAACACAGCCTGCCACTCCACCGAGAACGAACCATCCGGAGCTACAAATGTCGAACTGATGGCCTTGCCCGGTAGCTGCTTGGAAATCGTCAGTGACTTCTCATCTCCTACCAAGTCCGTTACCACCGGCTCGCTCGCCTTCATATCCCTCGAGCTCATCTCTCGGCCATCGGCCAGCTTAATGCTGAACACCGCCTGACCGCCGCTCACCAGCGTGCGCCCCTGCGCGTCCTTCAACCCGCCAAAGCTTACTCCGCCGTCCTTCCACTCAAACTCTGCACTCAGCAAATCATTGCTGAGCGTATAGCCCGGACCTGCCACCGCCTTGCCGGGAGCTGTCCCGGGATATTCCACGGCAGCCGTGCTCACACCGGCCACCGCAGCCAACAACGAAATTAAAAATACACTATTACGCATAACAATTTAAGATTGTACCTTCCAACACTCTACCATATCTCCCCCCGCATGACAAGCTCATTCCTGCCTCATTCCCAGATTTTCTCCCCAGAACCTGCAGAAATCACCTCCTGCCACCCCTCATCTCCTCACCACAATCGTGTAGGGGGCTTTCGCCCCCTCACACACCACCGTACGTGCCATTTATGGCATACGGCGGTTTCCAATCAGCGTTTGAGGAGTTGATAAAACGAGATATATCCCTCTGCTCGCAGCCATGCGTTATCCATGCAGATATTAGCGGGTTGCGAGCAGGCCATTCTCCACCACCTTGCCCCCATTGCAACCATTCCACTCCATAGTTTCCGCTTACATCCTATACTCTCAAAGAAGCGGCGGATGCCTTTCGGGTGTTTGCATTGTTTGAGGCGCAGGCACCGCAATTTGCGGCGTGTCCATTCATCGAGTTCCTGACATAGCCTGTTGATTGCTGCCAGCTTGAAGTAATTCGTCCATCCCCTTATCACGGGGCTAAGTTCCGCGATTACTTCGCGTAAAGGAGTCGGGCGATTTCGGCGAGTTATCAGTCGCACTTTCGCTTTCAGTTTCTTCACGCTTGCCGGGGCTATTCTCAGCTTACCCTCTACCCCTGAAGTGAGACCCGTTTAGCGACCAGCGGTCGTAATGTTTAAGGAAATTCT
>JAUNRC010000017.1 GCA_030535875.1 Akkermansia sp.
GTTACAAGTCCTAAGCTGCGCGCTTAGGCCACGTCCGCAAGCGACGCTGTTCTTTTTCACGGCACTGCTCTCACAGGAGCGGTGCCGTTTTGATTTAGCTGTTAGTCGAGAGGGGAACGACTGACATTCATTCGCCTTGACGCTCTTTTACAAGCGCGTAAAATAAGCACAACATTTCATTCACCATGGCCAACACTCATCAATTCCAAACCGAAGTTCAGCAGCTTCTCGACATCGTTATTCACGCCTTTTACAGCGACCGCGAAGTCTTTGTTCGCGAACTCGTCTCCAATGCCTCCGACGCCTTGGAAAAACTGCGCCTCAAACAACTCACCAACACCTCCGTCTACGAACCGGAGCGCGAACTGCGCATCAACATCAGCACCGATGAAGAAGCCAAGACACTCACCATCGCCGATGCCGGTATCGGCATGACCCGCGATGAAGTCGTCGAGTACCTCGGCACCATCGCGCACTCCGGCACCAAGAAGTTCCTGGAGATGATGAAGGAGAGCAAGAGCGGCACGCAAGACCTCATCGGTCAGTTCGGCGTGGGCTTTTACAGCGTATTCATGGCCGCTGATGAAGTAGAGGTCTGCACCCGCTCCTGGCAACCCGATGCCACCCCGGTCAAATGGACCAGCGACGGCAAGGAAGGCTATACCCTTACCGATGCTCCGGCCGACACCCCGCGCGGCACCAGCATCCTCATCCGCCTGAAGAAAGATGCCGAAGACTTCGCCCGTGCCGAGCATGTACGCCACATCATCAACAAGTACAGCAACTTCGTCGGCTTCCCCATCGACTTTAACGGCGAGCACCTCAACACCGTGCAAGCCATCTGGATGAAGAACAAGAAAGATGTCAAACCCGAGGAATACGAGGAGTTCTACAAGTTCACAGCCCACAGCGAAAGCGCCCCGCTGAGCTACATGCACTTCAGCGCCGATGCGCCCATCGTGCTCAACTCCGTGCTGTTTATCCCCGAGGAAAACCCCGAGGCTATGGGCTTCGGCCGCTGCGAATCCCGCGTTGCTCTTTACTGCCACAAAGTACTCATCGACAACAAGCCTGACAAGCTGCTGCCCGAATGGCTGCGCTTCCTGACCGGCGTAGTCGACAGTGAGGACCTGCCCCTGAACATCTCTCGAGAAATGTTGCAGGACAACTCCCTGCTGCGCCGCATCTCCGGCATCATCACCAAGCGCTTCATCAAACATCTTGAAGGCCTCGCGAAAGACTACAGCGACAAGTACGAAACCTTCTGGCGCCAGTACAGCCGCTACATCAAAGAAGGCATCGTCACCACTTGGGAACACAAGGAGGCACTCGGCAAGCTGCTGCGCTTCGAATCCACCTTCACCGAGGCCGGCAAGCTCACATCCTTCGCTGACTATGTAAGCCGCATGAAAGAGAACCAGAAGGACATCTACGTTCTCTACGGCAGCTCCCGCGCCCAACTCGAGCACAGCCCCTACCTCGACGCTCTCACCGCCCGTGGATTTGAAGTAGCCTTCTTCACCGACGGCGGCGACCAGTTCGTCGTGGACAGCCTCATGAAAGTTGAGGACAAAGAAATTAAATCCATCGATCGCGCCAACCTCGACCTGCCTCCGCTGGAAGCTCAGCCCGATGCCCCGGGACTGGACGACGATGAAGCGAAGAGCCTCACCGAGTGGATTGCCGACACGCATAAGGATGCTTTCAGCAAAGTTACCACAAGTGACCGCGTGACCAGCGCTCCGGCCATTGCCCTGCAAGGAGAGAACGACATCTCCCCTGAAATTAAGGCCTACCTCAAGGCCATGGGGCAACCCGTTCCGGAAATCCACCCTGAGATTGCATTCAACCCGCATAGCCCCATTGTGCAGCGCTTAGCCGAACTGCGCAGCGAGAATGAAGAACTGGCCACCCTGTTGGCTGACCAACTCATCAACACCGCCCTGCTGCGTGCCGGCATGCTCGAAGATCCCGCCCGTCTTGCAGACAATTCTCAGGCTCTGCTGGAGAAACTCCTCAAGCGCTGATATCCGCACTCCTGTCAAAACAACTATAAAGGAGGCGCAGACTGACTTTTCAGTCTGCGCCTCCTTTATCACTTAACAAAAAATTATTTATCGAAAGCGGAAAAAATCTCAGTCATGTCGGGAGCCAGTTTACCGTCCTCCATCATCGTAGGCAGAGCCGTAATGCCGGCGCGGGTAATGAGAGGGAACGCCTCATCGGGGTCCTTACCCGACTTCATGGCTTCTACGGCCTGACATGTTCCCTCAATAAAGAAATCCACTAATTTCAGACTGCGGGCAAGCCCCTCCTGCATATCAAGAAGATTGGAGCGAGCCTGCTTCATCATTTCCAAGCGCAGAGCAAGAGACTCCTCACCCTTCACCGTAGCATCGAAAAAAGCCTTAATCTGAGCCAAACTCACACGAGCCTGCTTCAGACACAGGGCACCAATCAGGCAAGCCACGCTATCCTCACCGTACACACGGCGCCCGGAAGCCGTGCGCTCCACATGGCGAATAATCCCCTCCTTCTCATAAAAGCGGAGAGTATGAACCGAAAGTCCTGTCTTGCGAGCCAGGGCTGATATGGTATAGCGAGTCTCTTTTTCAGTCATGACCGTAAATGATGTGCAATTAGAGCATACTTTAAAAGAAAAGTCAAGCCTCTATAACACTTTTTTCCCGTGACGTTTTTGTCACATTATGTCAGGGGGAAAGCTTGCAAGAACCCGGCACCTATGGCAGAATGTGACACATCGTTGTTATGACAGCTATTCTCAATGTACTGCAAACGGCAGGAATCATCCTGCTCGTCATCCTTTTCTTCAATCTCATGATATTTGTTCATGAGCTCGGACACTTTCTGGCCGGCAAATGGCGCGGTGCCTATATTGACCGTTTTCAGATATGGTTCGGCAAGCCCATTTGGAGCAAAACAATCAACGGCGTACGTTGGGGAATAGGCTGGATTCCGGCCGGCGGTTTCGTATCTCTCCCTCAGTTGGATGACATGCAGAACATTGAAGGCAAGGCCGATATTCCGCAGGACCTCCGCCCGCTCAAAGCCATCGATAAAGTCATCATTGCCGCGGCCGGTCCGCTCTTCTCGCTTCTGCTCGCTTATGTCTTTGCCGTCATCGTATGGGGGGTAGGCAAACCGACCGCCGAAATGCAGGGTACGCGCATCGGCCACATTGCGCCGAACTCCGCCGCAGCAGCAGCCGGCATTCTACCCGGCGATAAAATTCTGGCCATTGACGGACAAACCGTTACTAAATGGGCCGGCAACATGGAAGGCGTGCGTGAACTCGTTGCCATGAGTGAGGGCGAACACATCCAATTCACCCTCTCCCGACCGCAGCCGGACGGCAGCGAACAGACCATCACCATCGACTGCGGCTACAAAGTCCCCGAGACTCAGTGGTGGCAGCGCAGCGCTCTGCGACAGGTCGGCATCATGCCCGCCATGCCCGCCATTGTCGGTGACATCCTGCCCGACTCCCCTGCCGCCAAAGCCGGCTTAAAAGAAGGCCAAACCATCATGGCCATGAACGGGAAATCCGTCTACACTCCCTACGCCGTCATCGAGAGCACTGCCGACGGAGTTCCCATGGAACTTACTCTCAGCAACCCTGACGGCACAACCGCAACCACAACCATTACCCCGACCATTCCCGTCAACTGGCAGGGCAAAGCCGGCGCTCGCGCCATCCTCGGTTTCAACTGGGCAAGCCATACTGCGGACATCCGGTTTGAGCACCCCACACCCCAGGCTCAGGTCAACCAAAGCCTCAAGTGGATGAAAGAGACGCTCGCCAAGGTCTGTGCTCCGGGCAGCAACATCGGCATGGAGCACCTGAGCGGTCCGGTCGGCATCGGTTCCTACATGTACCAGATGTTCCAGGCCGGTGACGGCATCGGCTGGCGCCTGGTTCTTTGGTTTGCCGTAGTTCTCAATGTCAACCTTGCCGTACTCAACATCCTGCCCCTGCCGGTTGTTGACGGAGGACACGTTGTGCTCGGCATTGCAGAAATGCTGAGAGGTAAACCGGTAAGCGGCAAACTACTCGACTGGATTATGAACGGCTTTGTGATGTTCATCCTTCTCTTCTTCGTCTTCGTCACCTTCAAGGACATCGGCGACCTCGTCGGCGGCAAAGATGAAAGTGAAGAACTACCGCCTCCCGTATTCACCACATCGCAGCAATAATTTTCCATGCTCCGTGTTCTTAAATGGCTGTTACTGGTTCCTGTTATCATTCTCATCGGCTACATTGCCACCGAGAAAGCCGACATGGCACGGCTGGCACACAAGCTCACCGGCATCAACGTTGCCGAAGTCGGAGCCGTCTGTGCGCCTGATTTCGAGGCCGTCAACCCCATCGGCAAACGCTACCGCTTCATTCTCCCCGCAAGTGATTTCGAAAAACTTCGCGCCACACAACTCACTGTTGCCGACGGCTGGCAAGCCATTCCCGCCGATGAGGCTCCCGGCTACCCGGCTCTGCGCAGTGCCCTGAGTGACGGCGCTATCCTCTACGTCAACCGAGTGCTGCCCCACCGAGTACGCTGGGTCATCTACGACCCCGGCACCGGTCTGCTTTATCCGGGATTTTACGCCAACTGACAATCCGAGCATTTCTGTTTGCCTTGACTAAAAACAAGGCTCCGTGCTACCATTGACGAACGCCATGAATTCCGACACCAAAAAAGCGATAGCAGCCGGCTCATCAGTTCTGTGGAGCGCCCTGCTCACGGTCATGAAGTTTATTGTAGGCATCGCGACCGGCTCATTGGGTATTTTATCCGAGGCCTTGCACAGCGCGCTGGACATGCTGGCGGCACTCGGCACATATTTTGCCGTTAAGATTGCAGCCCGCCCGGCGGACGCCGAACATCCGTACGGTCATGGCCGCATCGAAAGCCTGACAGCTCTGGCCGAAACCCTTCTCCTGCTGATGACAGCCGGTTGGGTAATTATGGAGGCCATTGAACGTCTGACTGCGGACAATACCGAGGCTCTGCATGTCGAGACCAATATCTGGGCCTTTGTCGTCATCATTGTCTCACTCGTTGTCGATATCAACCGCGCTGCCATGCTCAAGCGCGTGGCCAAAGAAACTAAGAGCGATGCCCTCGAGGCCGATGCCGCACACTTTGCCTCCGACATCTGGAGCAGCGCGGCCGTCCTTCTGGGCATCAGCGGCGCGGCGGTCGCCCACATGACAGTAGCAAACAGTTGGCTCAACTGGCTCTTACAACGAGCTGACGTGCTGGCCTCGCTGATTGTTGCCGTACTCATTCTGCACATCTGCTGGGAACTGGGGCGCAAATCCATCAACAACCTCATGGATAAAACCGACGGCGAAGCCGCCCGAACAGTTCGCAGCCTGATGGCCGAGCGCATGCCCGCCTACCCTCTGCAAAATCTGCGCGTGCGCGAAGTCGGCAACAAAGCCTACATCGAAATGGTCGTAGCTGTACCGCGGGAACTGCATGTCGACACTGCCCACGACATCTCCGAGGCCATTGAGGAACTCATTTCCGGCGCTCTTCCCGGTGCCGAGACATCCGTCCACATGCACCCCACCGATGCCGAGCCCGACTCACACGAAATGCTCGTGCGCCGCATAGCCCTCACCCACCGCTTCGGTGTACACGGCCTCGTGCTCATGCACGCCGAGCAAGGCTACACCGTCTTTGCCGACCTCGAACTACCGGGAGGGGCCTCGCTGGACAGTTGGCACATCGCCATACAAGCCTTCCGCAAAGAAGTCAAACTACGACTGCAAGCCGACCGGGTTATGGTTCATGTCGAACCCGACCTCCGCGAAATCCCCGCTTTTACCACCCCCATCCCTCCTGACTGGCAGGAACAGGTCCGACAAGCCATGATTACAGGCGGTGCCCCCCTCCCCACCACCGTCAATATGTACACCGAAGGGAACCATCGCTTCTGCATCATCACCATCCCGCAAGAAAGCAGCCTGAGCGTGCAGGAAAGCCACGAGCGACTCTCCTCCATCAACAAGAAACTCCGCGCCACCCTTCCGCCCGTTGCCAGACTCATCGTTGTCTACGAATAAAATCGCAAGCCCCACAAAGCGGAGCACATACACGCTTTGCGCTTGATATAGACCGAAAATCATGTTAAACTCACCCGCGTGAAGGTTATTGTTGTTACAGGTGGCATTGCATCCGGCAAATCCACGGTCGTCCGAATGCTCGCTGACATCAGCGGAGCGGGGTTGCAAATATTTGACTGCGACAAAGCAGTAGATGAATTGCAAAAAAGCGGCCGGCTTTCCCGTGATCTCGTGACGGCGTTCGGGGCGGATGCTCTCGATGCTAACGGCTCCGTCAACAAAGAACTGTTCCGTGACATCGTACGCAACAAGCCCGAAGAACGCCGAAAACTCAACGAGCTCATTCACCCCAAAGTTGCCCAAATATGCCGCGAAGCACAGAATGAGGCACGCCAGAGCGGCACCGTACACACCTTTGTCATCGACATCCCCCTGTATTTCGAAAGCCCCGCCGACTTCGGCGCCGACAAAGTATGCTTGGTAGCAGCCACGCCCGAAACTCAAATTCAGCGCATGGCAGCCCGCAACGGCTTCTCGCGTGAAGAGGCCGAAGCCATGATTCGAGCCCAAATACCCACGCAGGAGAAAATCGAAAAATCCCACGTTGTCTTCTGGAACGAAGGCAGCGCTGACCTCCTACTCGCGCAGGTCAAATATTTCTATGAATCTGAGCTTCAGAAGGAAGCCGAGACAGTAGCACTCCGTTCGCGAGTTGTGAGCATGAACGAACTCCGTGCTCTGCCCCTCAATGAGCTCAATCGTCTGGCCGAAGAAAATATCAAGAAAGCCCTCATCGGAAAGACGCGACCGGAACTCGTGCTGGAACTCGCCAGAACATTTACCCGTATCGGCAATCAGGTTCTGGTCGAGGGTGTGCTCGACTTCACCAAGGACGGCACCGTGCTCCTGCGCGATGAACAGCGCAGTTACCGACATGAGGCAGACGATGTCACAATCCCCGGCGATTTAATCAGGCAGCACGGACTGCGCCCCGGAAATAAGGTTAAGGTCAAACTTGCAGCCGACCAAGGCAACAAGCCCGGCAGGCCCCTCCGCGCTGCAGAAGTGCTCGAAATTGAAGGATGTCCGGCAACCGAGTACATTCAGCCCACCGAGTTCGACAAGCTCACCCCCCTCTTCCCCCGTGAGCGCCTCATTCTGGAGCACCCTGACCTCAAGCTCCCCTCCATGCGAGTGCTTGATCTCATCACACCTCTGGGCATGGGGCAACGCGCCCTCATCGTCGCTCCGCCCCGCGGCGGCAAAACCGTGCTGCTCAAGTGCATGGCAAAGTCCATACGGGCGAATTACCCCGATGCTGAGCTGCTCATACTCCTGCTGGATGAACGACCGGAAGAGGTCACGGACTTTGAAGAAACGGTCGATGCCCCCGTTCTCGCCTCAACCTTCGACGAACCGTCGCGCCGCCATGCTCAACTGAGCGACCTCGTGCTCGACCGTGCCCGCCGACTTGTGGAACAGGGGAAAAATGTCGTCATCATGCTCGACTCTCTCACCCGCCTTTCCCGCGGGTACAATGCCAATCAGACAGGCGGCAGAATCATGTCCGGCGGCCTCGGCTCCAACGCTCTCGAAAAACCCCGCAAATTCTTCGGAGCAGCCCGAAATGTGGAAGAAGGCGGCAGCCTGACCATCATCGCGACCTGCCTTGTCGACACCGAATCCCGCATGGATGAAATCATTTTCGAGGAGTTCAAGGGAACCGGCAACATGGAAATCCGACTGGACCGAGAACTGGCGGAGCGCCGCATGTTCCCGGCCATTTCCGTACCCCAAAGCGGTACCCGTAACGATGACAGGCTTTATCACCCGGACGAGTTCCTGCGCATACAACAACTGCGCCGTCAACTGGCAGCCCTGCCCGGTTGGGAGGCCCTCGAACTTCTGCTGCGCAATATCCACCGCACTCAGAACAACGCCGAATTGCTCCTCGGCGGCCTCTCCGACAAAAAATAACATCTCACCTCATAGCTTTCCCTTCCCCATCGGACGCCTCGCCCAGCGGAGCGTCCGATGTCATTTAACATCTTTTTTACACAAAAAGAGACTTGAATTTGAACGTCGAAAGTGCTAAAATCGTCGCAGAGCCATCATTGGTTTATAATTCACCCAAATTATTATCACTCACTATGTCACTCGAATCATTCTTCAATCCGAAGAGCATTGCAGTAGTCGGCGTGTCCGGAGATTCCACAAAACTCGGCGCCGTGGTATTCAACAACATTATTGATGCCGGTTATGAAGGCAAGCTCTATGGCGTGAATCCCAAGCTTGACGGTCAGGAGGTATATGGCAAGCCCTGTTACGGCAGCGTTGACAAGCTTCCCGAGCCCATGGATCTGGTTGTAATCCTTGTTCCCGCTCGTTTCACCGAGCCCGTTATCGATGCCTGCGTGACCAACGGCACCAAGAACATCTCCATCATCACCGCCGGCTTCGCCGAGGTCGGCGAGAAGGAACTCGAGAAGCGCATCGCCCAGAAGTGCCTCGACAACGGCATCAACCTTCTCGGCCCGAACTGCCTCGGCCACATCTCCACCTTTGACAAGGTGAATGCCTCTTTCGCTGACGGCTTCCCCCCTCAGGGTAACGTTGGTTTCATCTCTCAGTCCGGTGCTTACTGCTCCGCCATCATGGACTGGGCCGCCGGTAAGGGCATCGGTTTCTCCCACTTCATCTCCATCGGTAACAAGGCCGTTATGGGTGAGGACTCCCTGCTTGCAGCCCTGAAAGATGACCCGAACACCAACGCCTTCGTCTTCTACCTCGAGTCCCTGAAGAACGGTAAGGAGTTCCTCAAGGTGATTAAAGAGGTTTCCGACACCAAGCCCTGCGTTATCATGGAGCCCGGTAAAAGCGCCAAGGCTCAGGCTGCCTCCCTCTCCCACACCGGCTCCCTTGCCCCGAACTACCGCGTACTGGAAATGGCACTTCAGAGCGCCGGTGCCATTCAGGCCTACAACGACCGCGAACTGTTCGGCCTGTTGGAAATTCTGCAGTACTGCAACCACAATGAGTTTGACGGTCAGGTAGCCGTTCTGACCAACGCCGGCGGCGTAGGCGTGCTTACCTCCGACCTTTGCGAAGAAGCCGGGCTGGATCTTGCCCGCCCGAGCGAGAAGACCATCGAGGCTCTGCGTGCCGTTCTTACTCCCGAGGCTTCCCTGGGTAACCCCATCGACGTCGTGGGTGACGCTAAGGCCGACCGCTATGAGAGCGCTCTGCGCGTGCTCTGCGAGAGCGGCGAGTACAAGAACATCCTCGTTCTGCTCACCCCGCAGCGCGTGACAGACTGCACCGGCACGGCCGAAGCCATCATCAAACTGGCTCCCCAGTACCCGAACGTCAACATCTTCTGTTCCTTCGTCGGCGGTGCCCGCGTAGACGAGGGCCGCAAGCTGCTCTCCGCCGCTCGCGTACTCAACTACGAATATCCCGCTGACATCGTGCGTCTGCTCGGTCTGCTGAAGGCCCAGATGGCATACCGCGGCAAGAAGATGGCCACCTGCGAGGTAGGCGAAGTTCCCGCTAACATCAAGGCTGCCATCACCGAAGCTAAGGAAGCCGGTCTCGCCTCCCTGCCCCAGGACACGGTGAACATGCTCATGGACCACTACGGCATTGATTACCCGAAGTGCGGCAACTTCACCGACAAGGCCGAGGCTCTTGCCTTCTGCAAGACCATCTTCCCGAACGCCGTTGTTCTTAAACTCTCCGCACCCGATGCTCTGCACAAGACCGAGATGAAAGGCATTTACCTCAACATCAACGACGAGGCTTCCTTCAACGAGGCTTGGGAAGGTCTGTGGGGCTCCATCACCAAGTTCCAGCTCAAGGGTGCTTCCGTTCTGATTCAGGAGATGATTACCAAGGCAACCGAGACCATCATCGGCGTGAACTCCGACAAGAACTTCGGTCGCGTGATGGTGTTCGGCACCGGTGGCATCTACACCGAAGTCATGCGCGACACCACCATGCGCATTCTGCCCGCCAACGACTTCTCCGACATGATTAAGGAGACCAAGGTAGGCACCATCCTGAATGGTGTACGCGGCGAAGCTCCCAAGGCCGTAGGCCCGCTGGCCGACACGCTTGCCAAGGTGCAGAAGCTCGTGCTCGAGATTCCCGAGATTACCGCCATCGACGGCAACCCCGTTCTCGTGACCGCCGAGCGCGCCGTTGTGGTTGACTTCAAGATGATTCTTAAGTAATCATCCCACACTCAATCCTCTGATGAAAAACCGCTGCTCTTCGGAGCAGCGGTTTTTCATCATTATTTTCTCAACAAAAGAGGGCTTCCTCGTGATGAAGAAGCCCCCTGAGATAATTTTAGAGCAGATATCAGGCCGTCGCGATGGTGAAGCGCTTAGTTTCGCCGACCTCCTCCTTCTCCAGCTCAAGGGCGTAGGTGGAGTTGTAACGACCGGCTCCGTTATCATACGAGGAAATCTCAATGAAGTAGCTACCGGCAGTCAGCGAGAGGGTGCGGTCCAGACCTCCGTTTGCTCGGGCTGTCGCGCTGAGTTTCTGCGTGTAACGACCGTTACCGCGGTCCTGATAGACCTTGACTCTCGCATTCGTCTCCATGTCGCTGAGGACGATGTTGAGCTTACCGGCTTGGCTCATCTCGAATTGATAGTAATCGAGGGCATCGCCTGCGCCGACCCAGCTATTGATGACGGCATCGCTACTGCTGACAAGTTCGAGCTGTGTGGCGCTTTCCTTCGTATTGTTGTCGGTGATGAGAGACTCATCTTCGATAATATCGCCCTTCACGTAGAGCTCATACTCTGTTGCCCCGCTACCGTCGGCTGTCTGCACGCTGATGTAGTACTGCTCCCCTTCTTTCAGGTTGATGCGGTCGATGGCATAGAGAGCATCCTCAGGATTGATGAGAAGGCTCTTCATCTCGCTGAACTCGCCATTTTCCACACAACCTACACTCAGCAGCAGCGTGGTGGTCAAATCGGCGGAATCGATACCGACTCGGTATGAACCATCGCCGGTGGCTGTGAAGACGTAGTAATCTTCGGTATCGCCTGCACCTACCCAGTTGCTGACGGTCTGATAGCTACTGCCGTCCGACGGGACGGAGAGCTCGATATTGTCGGACTTCTCCACGCTGTTGTTCTCCCGGTCCTGCCCGGTGAAGGCTCCCAAGGTGGTGTAATCTCCCAGATAGAAGCCATTTAAGTTGCTGCTGCTCTGAGCAATCTGGTAATAGCCGCGGGTGACATTGTAGGCCAGAGTGAGGGTCAAGGCAGCATCGGTTCTGTCATCGGAGTCCGTCACGGTAATGGAGGTCAGACGACCTGTGGCATCCGTCGCGAAGCCCCACAAGGTCAGCGTGTGGCCGGCGCTGAGAGTGCCGTTGTTGAGTGAGCGGTACACGCCGAGGCTCAACATACCGCCGTCCGTATAGACATCGGCCCAAGCAGTTGCAATCTCCGTGGCCGTCAGGCCGGTCATCGAGATTTCCTTCACCGGAGCACTCATACCGGCTGCGGTGTAATGCGAGGCGTAATAAGCTCCCACATCGGTGCTGCCCTTATAGTTCTCATTGTAATAAGCGGTGTAGGACTCATTGCTGCTCTCACCGGAAAGCCACCATGTAAGGCCGTATTCCTCGCGACCGCTGACGTTGGACCAGTTGCCGACAAAGCTTGCGAAGATGTCATCTGCTCCGGTCGGCACGTCGGATGTTGTGAAGTCCGCCATTCCGTACTGCTGCTGCCACCAAGCCAACATGTTGGAGGCCGCAGCAGCCCAGCAAAGCTGCGAGTCATCGCTACCGCCGCTCTTATCGGCATCGTAGTACCCGTTCACGAGAGTGCCGTCGGATGTCACCATACCCTTAGCCCAATAGGTTTGAGCGGTAGAGTCGGGGGTGACAATTTCTTCGATGCTGATGCTCTCGGCTGCACTCGTCCACTCACCGACATTGCCGGCTCCGTCAACGGCGCGTACCTTCCAGTACCACTCACCCACTTCCAGACCGGAAAGATTGAGGGCATTCGTCGTGCAAGTGATGGTTTGAGCGTAGGAGAAGTCATGACTGCTGCTGTAACGTACTTCATAGCTCACACCGGAGGAATCGGTCACAGCGCCCCACGAAAGCGCAGCCGTGCCGTTGTTGACCGTTGCGGTCAATTCGGAGGGTGCTCCGGGAGCGATGGTATCGACGGTGAAGCTCTGACCGCTCACGGCAGGTTTGGCAGAGTTCACAATCGATACTCGCCAGTAGAACACGCCTTCGTCGAGCCCACTCAGGCTCAACTCTGCGGCACTCACCTCATGACCGGTTGCTCCGGCGAAGTCGGCATTGTCGGCAACTTCCACCAGGTATGTGGTGTCGGTCGAGGCATTCTCCACCACCCAGCTAAGCCGGGCATTCTTGCCCTCCACCTGAGTGCTTGTCTCGGTGATGAGGGCATCGGCGTCAACCTCGAAGGCTTTGTTCCATGTTCCCTCGGCTGCGGTTCCGTACACAACATAGAGCTCACCGGTGCTACCGCCGACGATAAGGTCCGGGGTTCCGTCCTCGTCCAAATCAGCCACGGTCGGGCGGGTGCGCTCCCAGTCAATATCCGGCAGCGACCAAGAGGACACCTTCTTATAACCGCCTTCGGTACCATAGTACAGAGTAAGTGCACCTGCCTCGTCACCGATAATGAGGTCGGCGGTACCATCGCCATTCACGTCCGTAAAGACGGGTGCTGCGCGGCCGGCAACTTCGATTCCGGCTATCGCAATGGGTGCGGCAAAGTTGATGGCTCCGCTTGCAAGGTCCTTGGTCCCGGAGGCAAGCATCAATGTACCGCTGCCGGTACCGATAATGAGGTCGCTCACGCCGTCGCTGTTCCAGTCGAAGAAGGTCGGGTAAGCGCGACTGTCGATTAGAGACGAAGAGAACAACTCCGTTGCACTGCCGAAGGTGCCGTCTGCCAGCCCGGCATAATACTGCACGGTACCATTGCTCAGACCGGCTACGAGGTCGGCGCGACCGTCACCCGTTATATCAGCAGTCGTCACAACGATGCCCTGACAGCCGCTAGCCGACACGCTGAGCTCAGCTCCTCCGCTCATCACATAACTGTAATCAGCGAAGCCTCCCTCACCGTTGTTCAGATAAAGGCGTACCTTACCTTCATCATCGCCCACCTTCTCACCTACCAGCAAATCGACATGACCATCGTCGTTCCAATCCACTGCGTAGGGGGCGCTATACGAACTGCCGACAGCACCAAGCGAAGTACCGGCTCCCTTGTAGCTCACAATGGAGCTTGCAGCCGTGCCGCCATTACCCACAAGCGGCGAGCCGTTGGCGGCGGTCAGCAGAGCGGGGTCGACCACAACGGCATAATTGCCGCCGGCAAGCTCAACTTCACCGCTCCAGGTCAGGATATTATCAGCATAGGCGAAACCGCTTGCGGAGAGCTCCGTCACGCTACCATCCGCCTGATTGACCAGACGCACGGCATCCTGCAACAGGCCGGATTCCTTCAGTGCAGCGTAGTTGATGGCCGTGCTGAAGCTGATGCTCAGTCCGGTGAGTTTCTCCACTCCGGAAGTGATATCACAGGAAGTAATACGTACCTCGCTCACCGGATCGTAGGAGAAGTTCACCGTATGGGTACCCTGCCCCTGCATGCCGGATGACGTCTTCTCCACGCTGCTCAGGTCGATGCTCAAAGCATAGGTACCCGTAGCGGCTCCCGACATATTCAAGCCGGAGAGGGTCCACTCCGTATCGCTCACACGAGTCAGGGTGCAATTTGCCAGCGAGACGGCCTCACCGTTCACCTTCAGGCTCAACGCCGAGAGCGGCAGGTCGCTTGTCGCCGCGCTGAAGGTAATCTTCACCTCATCCGGCAGCTCATTATACTTATCCTCCAAGTCGGTGCTGACAGTGAGCACAACCATATCCACAAGGACGTTGTAGGAGTTGGTCGTGGCATTGCCCGCGGCATCGGTCGTGACGATGGTCAGAGTACGAGAACCGCCGCTGAGGAGTGTAACCTGCTGCGAGAGGTCCGTGCCGTCCACGGTTCCGCTCCACAGCAGAGAGCCCATACCGGAGGCCGTTACGGACTTGTCGTAAATGCTCACCTCCAGTCCTTCCTCCGGCAGCGTGGCACCAATCAGCAAAGAGGTAGAGGCAACATTGAGCGACTCCCTGCCGTTGAGGGTCACCTTGTCCAAAGGCTCGGGAGCCGTGGTATCGACCTCCCATTCCGTGCTGTAAGTACCGGTACCGACGTTGCCGTAGATATCCTCCACACCACTCATGTCCATGGCGAACTTCCACTCGCCGTCAGCCACGGCAGCGGCCTTGCCCACCGGGGCGGCCTTACTGATGCCGCGCACGATAACCTTGCTTGCATCCGACTCATCAATGGAGTAGCTCAGAACAGCACTGCTGTACACCTCACCATTGCACGTAAGCGTGAGCTTGTCGAGGTCAATGGAGCTGACCGCATGGCTGAACTGCAGGGTGATGGTATCGATTTCCTGCACAATCTGCTCAGCGTCTACGAAAGAATGCTCCAGCACACTCGGCGGAGTCTCATGCAGGTTCCAGTCGGCCGGCATGGAGCCGGTACCGCTGTTGCCGTTCTTATCCAGCACCTTTTCGCTGTCCACGGTAATGCTGTAAGTACCGTCACCTCTGTTCTGAATGGAGTTCAGTCCCGAAATGGTGAACTTGGCATTCGTCTCATCCGCGGCAACAATCTCAAGCCCGCTCAGGTCGGTAATGGTGCTTTCCGTTCCGTCCAAAGCGGTATGAACAACCGACAGGGCCGACGAATCGAAGAGGGTGACGGCATCCGAGAAGGTCACTTCCAGCGAGTCCACTCGCTTGTTGAGCTTGCGGTCGGTATGTCCCTCCACCATCTCCAGAGCAATCTTTGTGGTGGCATAGGTCCACATCAACTGACGGCCGGAACCTTCGCCGGCATTGCCGTACACGTCTTCCACGCCGCCATTGAGGACTTTGAGTACATAAAGACCCTCGTTCTGCGTATATTTAGCAAGGTTGGTAATGGTCAGACTCTTACCGTCATCGGCCCATTCCCAAGTGAGCCCGGTGAGGTCCACGTACTCATTCTGGAGCTTAAGGCTGATGTTATTCAAGCCGAAGGTTGCGGTATTCACCTCTTCATCGAAGGTGACGGTGAGCGAGTTGAGCGCCTCGCGCACAGTAGCCTTGTCCTCCACGCCGGTGATAGCTTCCACGCCGGGAGCCTTCTCATCCACCGAGCTGTATGTTACAACGAAGTCGACATAGCCGGACTGCTCGAACTCAGCCACCCAGTGCAAGCGGTCAACGTAGGTTGCGGAACCGTCACCGGCGAAGATTCTGTCAGTCTGCCAGAACATGCTCCTGTCGAGTTGCTTACCACCGACCGAAATACTTTCTATGCGCCAATTCCCCTCACCCGGGTCGTTGATACGGAAATAATTCCAGCCCGCGGCGGCATACATGGTCAGGGTTATCGAATAATTCCCCTTGCCCAGCGTGCCGGTCGAATTATAGATAGCCACCACACCATTCACATCCGCATAACTTCCATCACCGAAGTACAGTCCATCGGCCATATCGTTAAAGTCATCCACATCATTGACAAGGAAATCCTGTTTCTCATCACCATCCGCACTCAGTGTCTTTGTCAGCATGTGGGGAGTAATACTCTCGATAAGAGACACATCCGTACCATTGGTCAGGAAAGCCTCTTCTCCCATACTGTCAACTCGCGTGTAACTGGCAGTATAATCCGAGAAATAGCCGTGAATATTGGTTTGGAAATACCAAACTGCCGTATTCGTACTTCCGGCCTCAAGGTTGCCGAAATTCAGTGACATACCGCTGTGCTGCAATTCTCCACCATTCAACGACGAGCCCATCATTGTCAGCTCCAGCGCCAAGCCTTTCTCGTTTTCAACAAACTCATGGCGCATCTCACTCATCGTGAAGTTCTTAGCAACTCCGTTTCCTCTATTGTTGACAATGAAACCGATTTCGGCATTCAAGGCGACTTCCACCTCATCGGTATGAGGATCATCCGAATATACATCTTCCGAAAGGAAATAGTGCATTTCCAAACTCGGCGACGGGTTAACAGTCAACACAACCGGGGTCATCGTGATTTCACGGGTAGCTCCCGTGCCGGGATCTGTATACGAAAGTTCGGCACCGAAACGATAATCCTGACTGCTCTCCTGAGCCAATGTTCTATCCGGGATATACTGAATATACACCTCACCGGTTTCGCCACAAGCCAGCGTACCGCCATACAGGCCATCCTCACCGGGGACAAATGACTCGATACCATCTATACTGTGATAGGTAATACGGAAGTGCTCCGTCACATCCACTCCGTTCATATCATGGACATAGACCTTGAACGACACATCTTTCAAATCACCATAAGCCGCACCATTGGAGAAGGTCATGATACCCTCGAAAGCCTCGCGGGTCATGACGGCACTCTGGGTAAATTGAATCTTGACCGAGGCACAGACATCACCTCCTTCGTTATTGGAATAATCCAACATGGATTGGTTCATGCTTTCAATGAGCCCCTCAGCCAATTCTTCCCCGGATGTACTAATCAAATCGGACAAATCGCTAACCTCCTGAGTGGCGCTATTGATATATTCCTCGGAGAAGAAGTCAGTCGACTCACCTTCCGGGACATCCTCAATGCTGCTAATCCCTCGCTCAGCATAATCAAGCGTGCGGTTCCAACGGTCATAGAAAGAGTTCAACACATCAATACCAACGTACTGACTGAACTGAAGAGCGTTGAGTTCTGCACGTCCGGCATCCGTTATACGAACAACAGAAATCTCCTCAGAGTCACCGGACTTACCGGTCTGCTGCTTAGCGATGAGTTTGTCGAGGTGTTCCATATATTCCACGCAAGCCTCACCGAGACCGGCCACATAAATAGCGGCATCTCCCACATCTAAGTCCTCTACCTGTTCGATGGCATCGGTCAAAGCGCCCAGCACCTCACGGAATACCGGATTTACGCCGGAGCCGAGCCCTCGAATGAACTGATCGCAAAGCTCGATTGCCTCTTCGGACATCTCACAAATTGACATCAACCATTCCTTGGCCGGGCTATCCTCCATCTGTTCATCCAAACACAGTTTGGCAACGGAAACAATTTGCAGGAGTCTGGCCTTATTCGCCAAGCAACCATTCACCAGCTTATCAAGACTCTTTACCTTGCTAAACAATTTATCAGCCACCGGCAGATGTTTAGCAAAATTAAAAATCTTAGGCAATGATTTGAAAAAGCCGAACTTATTCCAAACAAAGCCGAACACATCACCAACGGTAATAACATTCCAACCATTGATGTCAGCAATGAGATTTATCAGAGCGGCCTTACAGGGAGTACACGAGCCCTCCCCGACAACAATCGGCGTGCCGGGGCGAATAATCTGCGGCTCCTCCTCTTTTTTTCCGGGAGGACCAACAGGTCTCGTGCCTCCACCGCCGCCATCGTCGTCATCGCCTCCTAAGCCGGGAGTCCCCTGACCGGAACCCAAGTTATCACAATTCTCTTGATTGGTCTGAACAAGCGCAGTATTGACGCGCCAATGTCCATTACTGGTGCAATCCACCCACCACTGGAAACCCGTACCCGACACGCACTTAATCAAATCCCAAACATAAAAGCCGGATTTATCTTCAGGCCGCTCATCTGCTGTAGCCTGCACCCAGAACTCATACGAAGTTTGTGCTTCAATTCGCTCGACCGGGTTGAGGACGGTCAATGTCAGGTTTTCCAGTTCAGGCAGTTGCAAATAGTAACTCTCAGCAGCCACCAAACCGTAATTGCTTACCGTAAAGGAGAAATAAATGGTTTCGCCATAATGAATATCAGGAATCTGTATGGTCGGTTCATTAAACACCAACACAGCAGCCGGAACATTCGTCGTAAAGGTAACATCCTGCACGATTTCATACTCGTCCTCTATTTCCTTGGGAACCACGGTGAATGTATATTCAACCGTCGTATTCATCAGGTAGGCATTCACCGTTTCACTTGCACCCGGAGCCAGCGTGATATTCTTCTTGTACCGCTCGCAATTTTCGGCATCCACATAGAAGTAATACTGACCGGCATTCAGGCCGTCAAAATACACCTGACCGTTTTCATCAGCATTGGCCGAAGCGACGAGTTCCTGAGTATAAGCATTATACAGTCGCACACGAGCTCCGGCAATCTTCTGATTGTCATCCAGTACCAATGAAAAACCATCCGTCACGTTGATTGTAAGAGAGGCGGTTTCCTCCGGGACAAATTTCACATTGAGATTACTCTTCTTGCCCGAGGCATTCTCGGCATTCACAACCAAAGACACACCAAAAGGAGCATTGTAAACCACATCTGACTCAGAAGCGTCAATCTTCAATACGACCTGAGCAGACTCACCGCCGGCCAAATTGGCAATTTCACCGCCGGAATATATGCTCAACCAATCGACATCAGGAATTGATATGCTGATGGCACCGGAATCCGCCTCGCCGGTATTGCTGATAGTGAACTCTACATAGCGAACACCATCCGGATTCACCGAAATATCCGTTGTCTGAGTCGAGACCGACAAATTGGCCAGCGGGTTCATCACATAAGAATACCCCTTAACGGCCAACTTCGTACCTTCCTCACTCGATACGGAGAAATAGACATCTGAGTAATAATCACCCGAGTTAATTTCACCACCCTCAATCGTATAACGGAATGTAGCAGACTGACCGGCAGCGATATCCATAGACTCAGTCTCGAATACAACCGATATATTCGACGGCAGTCCATCAGCAATCACTCTGACACCATGCAAATCCACAGTACCGCTGTTACGGATAACGATTGTTCCTTCCTGAGCAATGCCACTACTCAACAACCACTGCAAATCCTTGCTATCGGTCGCCAGAACAAGACCTGCAACCTGCAACGTATCGAGCACGTCGCTGACATCGGAATATACGCCGGCCTTCAATTCAAATTTCCCGGCAAAACCGGCAGGAAGCTCATATTCCAACTCATAAGAGCCATCCTCTGCCGTTGTAGCCTGAAGTTCTCGGAAGAAACTGCCGTTATGGTACAGATAGATATTGACGGATTGCCCGGCAACAGACAGCCCCTCAGCCTCAGCCGTAAGCTGACCGTTAATCGTGATATTTTCGGAGAAGTACAATACATCCTGTTCAATAGCACCGGATACCCGATACCCCGAACCAATGGTCACCAACGAGCCTACGCCAACATTATTCGTATCATCCAGCTCAGCAAGCTCATTGAGTTTATCCGCCTCAGCCACGAGGTTGTACTGCCCGGAAACGGCGGGCAATGTCAGCTCGGTTGTTAAGGTAAGACTTGCGCCTGCCGCCAGACCGCTCTCAGCAGAGATAGTACCCAGCACAGTACCATCGGACAGACGGATTTCCACCGGTACTGACTTATCGGTTGCGGCATAGCCCTGATTGCGGAGCACAACGCTGACATTCACCTTTTGTCCGGCAATGGCTGCGCCATCCAAGGTGATGGAATCGACTACCAAATCAGGCACATCCATATCCGTCACCTGCATGTAAGCACGGCCGGAGATATAACCATCCGCCGTAGCAACGATGGTCGTATGCTGAGCTCCGTCAGTCACGCCGTCAGCCTTGGCCGTCACCTCACACGTCACGGATGTCTGACCGGCGGGTATGGTAACGGAGGCCGGCAGATTGAGCAAACCGCCATCCGTGAGAGATACAACAACGTCACTCTCGCTCACATAATTGGAAATGATGGTCAGAACAGCTTTCTCCTCACCACCCTCTCGCAGCACCGTCTTGCTCAAGCTCACCGTCAGGGCGGGACTGTCGTTATCCTGCACGGTGAGCGATGTCTCGAACATACCGCCATTGGACGAAGTCGAGGCATCGCAACCGCAGTCATCAATAATGATGGTACCGCGAACCTTACCGGTGCGCTCGCCGTTGGCCAGAGCATCGTCCACCACACCGACGGTGAACTTCACGCTGTTCACGCCGGCAGCCATGGGAACGGACGCCGGCAGAATGAGGCCGATGCCGTCCACATCCGTCAATTTCACCGTAATGGCCTCGGACGACCCGCCGGTTCGCACGAGCGTAGCCGTCAGCGCATAGTAACCGTCACTCTCCGAGACGATTTCCTTATCGAAGCGCAGCTCCACCTGCGGCAAGTCATCATCCTTCACCAGCACTGTGGCCGAACCGCTGTTAAAGCCTGTTGCGGCGGCCGTAATCTTCACCTCCTTATCAATTTCAGCGGTTGAATCATCCACGACGGTAGCCTCGAAATCAGCAGAGGTCTCACCGGCCTTAATCGTCACCGTAGAGGGAGCCTTAATTTGACCGCTGAAGTTACTGCCGAGCTTCACGACAACATCCTGAACAGAGACGGTATTGATGCTCACCGTACCCTGCAACACAAGATCCGTGCCTTCGGTTACATCAGCCGGTATAAGCGACACGCTGATGGTGGGCAACTCGTCTTCCCTGATGGTCAGGTTGACAGAGGAGGAAACATAGCCCTCCGCCGCAGCCGTTACGGAAGTTTCAACATCACCGGTAAAATCATCATCATTCACCACGGCGGCCTGCAAGCGCACAGAGCTCTGACCGGCTGCGATTGTCACCGACTCCGGCAAGCCCAAACGAGCAGCCTGAGCACTGCTCAGAGCAACCGTCAGCGCCTCGCTGCAATCGCCCGTACGGGTAATGGTGTACACGACCTTGGAGCTGCTCCCCTCCGCTATCTCATTGACCGAGGAGCTTATAGAAAGAAGCTGCAGCAGTTCTACCGGTGCGGAAATCACCTTATTGTTCTCCGTAGCACCGGGTTTCTCGTAGACATCCGTTGTCAGGACTGCTACCAACTGCACATTTCCACCCAACGCGATATCCGAAGGAAGCGTAAACTTAAAGAGTACATTCATGCGGTCCCCCTCATTCAGCGCAAAGTTGCTCAACTCTTCGCTGCCGAGCTGCACCATGTCGGCAATATCACCACCCTCAGGAATGATGCCCAGTACAATGTTGACTGTCCCCGAAGCTGTAATCGAACCGGTATTGCTGACAAAGAAATGAACCATCCCGTCCTGCCCCGGAGCAAGAGGGGCTGCGATATACTCATCAAACTTATCGAACTCAAGCGACAAATCGGCGGCAGACGGCACAGTTACTCTCAGCATACCAATCGAGCCGGAATTATTCCCGCTCAACACGGTAAGCTCCTTACCACCGCTCACAGTTGCCACCAAAGTATAGAAACCGGCCTTCAACCCGGGCACATCGCTCAGCAATAAAGTACGGCTCAGCCTCTCCGTTCCTCCGGCTGCCAAGGTATCTATCGTTGCTATATCCAACAGGACGGAATCCTCAGCAATGGTACCATCTTCCGTCAGCCAGATTTCCACCTTAGCGGAGCTCACATCCGCATTGCCGTCATTGCTGACAGAGAACTGAACCTCCACGCTGCCGTTGGTCTGCCCGCTATAAAAAGCCTCCTCATCCGGCACTACAGCACTATCAGCACTAAAGAGAGTAAAGTTCACACTCTGAGTGCTGAGCTTGTTACCGGCGGCATCGGCCATGCTTGCCGGCAACTGAAGTGTGTACTCACCGGGCGCTGACAAACCATCCACATACAGGCGCAGTATGCGGGCTGTCGGCATATTCCAGTTGCCCAAGGTCAAGCTCTCACCATCAGGTCCGACCAGCGAGAATCCGGCCTGACTAATCGTAGAGGGAGCAATATCGCCACTGAGCATGATATCAATGTATCCGGGCGTGAGAGAATCTTCCACACGCACTTCCGTCACCCTTTCGCTCGTTACGTCAGCCGTTACCGATACGACAGTCTGCGGGCTACTCATGGTTACGAACTGCCCGTCAACACTCTTAATCGTGTCGCCCACCACAATATCGTAGCGACCGTCAGCCGTCAGAGCTTCAAAGGTCAGCACCAGATTACCCCCTTCCACGCTATAATCGGTAATCTGCACCTTATTACCACTCAAGCTCTGCATGTAGAGATTCTCGGGGGTGATGCTGCTCACATCCACACTGTGAGTGAAACTGAGAACGACCTGCGTAGAGCCGGCGGCAAGAAGAGCATTGCCTTCGATACCGTTCAACTTAAAGGCCTCGGAGTCATCACCGACAAGCCAGCTACCGAGAATGACCTTCTCCTCGCTATATCCCTTTATCTTGGCAATAATCTTTTCTCGATCAGTCGTTCCCCAATAGTTACCGGAGAGGTCGATGGCATCGCCGCTCAGGTTGCTGACATCAATGGTAGTAGCCGAGAAATCATTTCCGCTCAGACTTACCGTTGACGGATCGCCGGTGAAGGTAATAGAAGAAGGTCCTACTACATCCTTCATGGTGAGATTTCCTCCCACTACATTTACACTCAAACCGGCCAAGCTGCCACCCTCGACATTCCAGCTCCCGCTCACTTCTATCGGGCCTTTTATCTGCAACATCCCGCTCTGCACCTGCGTGACAGTCACATTCTTCCAATCGGCCGAGCCGCTGATGTCAACACTGAGAACTTTCGCCCTCAGCTCCCCGCCTCGAAGAGCCATGTTGCCCGCCACAACCATCGTCACGTAATACCCCTCGCCCTCCAACTGCAAGTCTTTCACGCTCATGGAGGCACCTCTTTCGACATACAGAGCGACATTCTCGGTACAGTTCAAGGTCAAGGTACCGGCAGAACTCAACGAGCCGCCCTGCGCGATGTTCACATCGCCGTTCAGCGTAATCGCTACACCGTCCTGCACATTCACCTCTCCGCTGATGTTAAGCTCTGCACTTATGTAACCATCTTCAAACACGGCGCTGATATCCGTCAGGGTTGCATCGCCCAAGTGAGTAAGAGTTACGGCTCCGCTTGTGCCGATATCCGCGAAGAGGGTACTAAGCTTACCCGTGGACCCGGTGAACGCAAGCTCCTGCGTACCCAGCGTCAATGGTGTGGTAACGTCCGCTGAGAGCACACTCAAGGCAGTAATCGTATTGCCGCTGCCCTTCAGGTTGTTCAATGTTGTAAGAATAAGGCTGCCGAGCATAGCGAACGAGCAATTATTCAGCTCGAGGCTTTCGGCCAGATGTACACTTGCAAGCTCACCGGCAAGCGTCAGATTACTCAGCGAGGCCTGAGCCCCCTCCGAGAAGGTAAGCACACTCTCCAGAGAGCCGCCATTCATCAGCAAGCGCCCATCGGTGGCTATGCTGACCCCGCCTTCCACGCTCACATCGGCATTCACGAACTGAACCACGCCGGAGCCGTCAATATACAAGCTACCATCTCCGCTTATCGAGGGAGTTGCCGTTGAATATTCTGCCGTCAACGTACCGCTCACCCGCAAGGCAGGAGCCTCGATGACCACGCCGGCGCTCAACTCCAACGTCACCCCCTGCGCCACGGTCAATTCCTCAGCAGCGCTAATCGTCTTACCATCCAGCCCGGCAGCAAATACCACCTTGGGCTTAACCGTCTCCGTCGACTGGGCAGCCTCGCCCAAAGCCCAACGCAAAGAGCCCTCGCCCGAGTCGTCGGTATTGGTTACAGTCAAGCGATCGGTACGCACCGGAGGAGCAGTCAGCCAGTTCCCTATATTAACATAGCTCGAATCATAATTGATTATCCTGGCTTTGATACTCTCCTCCGTTGCCCCCTCACCCCAATAATTACCGGAGAGATCTATCACGACGTTAGAGCTCTTGATGAAGGTACTTAAATCAACAACTGTATTGCTGAAATCGTTACCCGTAATTGTACTTTGCAGCGCCCGCCCCTTAATGACAAGGGAGCTTATACCCGTCGTACCTGTAATGGTTGTCCTATTACTGCCATCCAAAATAACCGAGGCAGAGTGAGCCGTGCCATCAAGACTCATCTCGCCGCCCGAGCCGTTCGTGATATCGCTGAGGACCTCCACTCCGGTCATGGTCATTGTACCCTCATTATACAAACCATCCGTAGCACGGAACACACCTTCAGTCATATCAACCGAAGAGCCAAATGTTACCCGCGCATCGTTCTTTTCACCCGTCAATATGATATTGGCATTTTCAAGATTAAGTACTCCATGCGAACCATAGTCATAGTAATAATTTTGCATGCCGATTTGCAAGCGCGTATAGGCCTCGTCCGAGATGATAGCATCCGCCTCCGTATCATATTGCGCAACCAAATAGCCGGTAACCAAAAGGCCGTTATATGTCATGCTCTCATTATGAACAGAGCCTCCGTACATATAATCTCCATATCCATAAACGGACTCCCAATCCTCGGCAAAATTACGCACCACTTCACTTATCTCACCATAATCTCCATATCCCATTGAAACAGAGATTTGAAGAGGACAGCCGCCGCCACTCAGTTCCAACGCAGCCCCCTCCTCAAGAATAAGGCTCGACTCTGAGCCTATGCGGGAAATAGGAAGCGATGAAGTATAAAAGTAAGAATCGTATACATCCCATTCGTTAAGCTTATAGACAATCGGTTTATTACCATCACTACCCTTCAGTGTTACCTCACTTGAATAGCTGATATCAGTTGCCTCCCTCGTACCGATAAGCACCCGATCCGATTGAATTGATGTAAACAAAGCTAATAAGGATGATATAGTCGACGCATCGGTACTCGTTAAATCGGTAACTGTCAACAATTTCTCACCGGTAAATATATTTCCGCTACCGGAAATATACGACAAATAGGAATCTTCAAAAGATGCAGCTATCTCACAGCCTGTCAGGCTGAGCGTTGAATCATATCCTACTGAGATAGAACCGGATACGATAGAATCTTTTACCGTTGCCGTTGTAGCATATACACTTATTCCATTTTGAATATACGAATCCGCCACCTCAAGGCTACCACTCCCGAACGACACTCTTCCTGTAACTGTCGTATCCTTCAGCGAAAGGCTTCGGTCACATGTTACGAATTGATAATCGTATGTTATCCCACCCTTCAGGGTCACTCCGGTCAAATCAGCAGTAGCATGAGTCCCACCCAATTCAAGAGTACCTTTCAACGAGCCGCCTTCCATCGAGAGGGAGGCTGTATTGCCCCGAAGCTCCAAATAACTACCATATCGTCCCGTGAGCGAAACATTCGCATTCTTCAGCTCCATCGAAGCATTGTCATCGACATATAGATAGCAATAGTAGGCTTCGGTCGATTGGACTGCCAGAGTATCCGTCACATCGCTATTCTCCGCTATGAACTTGCCGGCAACGGTAAAGCTACTACCATTCTGCACCAGCTCCACCCCGTCACCCGCGAGTAGCGTTTCACCGGCATCGATGACGATATCACCCGAAATATTGCGACTCTTATCAACGCGATAAGTCAGGCCGAACGAGTCCAAATTGAGCAAGCTGTTATTGACATCACAATCTATCAGCACCCAGGAGGACTCAGCATTTTGCACCTCCACCCCGAAAAGCTCCGTAAACAAATGAGAGCCGCTTACCTTCACCACAGGGCCTGAACCCGTCAACCTGTTACCGGAACCTATCAATCCGGCTCCCTCCTCAAGAGACAAGCTCTCCATGACCATATTCTCCAGATAAGCCTCACCGCTTACCCGAACATCAGCCCCGACAATGGCCACTCCATCGTCCTTCAGGTTCACCAGTCGCTGACGGCCGCTGATAACAAGGGAGGTATTGAGCTCAATGGTTGCACCGGCAAGGGAATCGGCAAAACGAATTTCCGTACGGCGATTTCCCTTATAAGCACTTGCCTGCTCCAGCGCCCAACGCAGGCTGCCCTCACCGGAGTCATTAACATTCGTGACGGTATAAAGCTGAGTTCCGATATATTCACCCTCCAGCTCACCCAAGTAAACATTGGCTGCGTATTCTCCCAAACGAGCCAGAATAACCTCGCGGTCCGTTGTCCCCCAGTCATTGCCGGAGAGGTCAACCACGCCACCGACCTCTACATCGGAGAACTTAATCGTCGTATTGGAGAAGTCATTTCCGGTAATCTTCAAATCACCGGCTCGCAATGAGATTGTCAGTTCTCGGATATCACAGCCCGTAATCTCAGCCGAGGCCCCGGCATTGATAGTAAGTCCGCCCAGAACTTCCGTATTCGTCAATTTCGCCTTACCGCTGACAAAAGTTCCCTGATCGGTCGTAAGAGCGGCAGAGGTCATGGTCAGCACAGCATCGGAGCCTATGGTCAATTCTCCTGAAGATTTGCCGCCGGCCGTTAAATCGATATCAGCCTTGTTAAAGTTTGCCGTCCCGTAAATGCACAAAGACGCAGATTGCCCTTCTATACCCACAACAGCGAGCGCCTGTTGCTCGAACGATGCCTCAATCGAACCATAGGAATAAACAGTCCCGCTCACCAGCATTTCACCGCCGTCTTCGATAACAATCTGACTATCTGAACTGCTTCCGCGATAGCACAATCCGAACTGAGGAACATCGGCACCGGGTTGAGCCACCGTCACCTTGCCGTCAGCATAAAATGAAATATAAGGAGCCGTTGCCACCATCTCACCGATAAAACCGCTCTCATATATTTCCGCAAAATCACCGGCATAATTATCCAACATCATCAGCTCCTGACAGGTAAAGGTGTTATTTTGCCCCTCCATCATGTCAGTAAGCTTTACATCGGAAGAAAAGTCAAAACGAATCGTCTGCTCAAAGGTACAATCTTCAGCAGTCAAACATCCCGTTCCGCCTGCCATCTCCAGAACGGCATCCACCTGCGTTCCGGTCAATGTCAGTTGTCCGTATACCGTAATCAAATCATATTCATCATCATAATAGGAATCATAGTACAATGTACCATCGGTCATAGACAGTTCGCCTCCCTCCGCTATCGTAAGGCGAGAAGCACTGCTATAATAACTATGACCATGAGAAGCACTATCTTCCGTACCCAGATAAATACTCGCATTCTCCAATTTAACCTTTGCGCCATCCTCAATATACATGCAAAACATCGGACAATCCGAATAGATGGCGTCCGCCTCAGTCCCGAACACTGCCTTCAGAGTACCATTTACATAAAAAGATTGCTTATAAGGCACCATAAAACCATCAGGAGAGGGATAATAGCCATCAAGCGCCCCCGAAAACTTCAACTGACCGCCATCTCTCAATGTGACGGTATATCCACTCGCCAACCATACGTACTCATAATATTCAAAAGTACGAACCTCCCGGATATATTCTCCATTAGAAAAAGACATAAAAATATAGATAATATTGATTGTTAAAAAATAAAAAAGGTCTTACTCTCAGCGACCTGCGACTAAAAGTAAGACCCGGGAACAAAACGAACCGCCTTATGCACGGCGACGGCGGCGACCGGTGAAAGCAAGCACACCCAGCAGAGACAAAGTAACGGTCGTCGGCTCGGGAACGGCCTTAAACGTCACTTTCACACCGCCGACCTCCTCATCCTGCTCCACACCAATTACGGCCAAACCTTCGTGAGCACTGGTAATCACGGCACCTTCCTCTGCACTAAGACCGCCGAGAAGAATGGTAAAAGCCTCATCGTTGCTGAGCCAATCCGAGCTGAGAGTCAACACAAGAGAAGAATCGGCTCCCAATGTTGCACCATCTAACTGCCAACTATCCGAATCGCCGGAATTAGGAAGATTAAGAGCAAGCTTATTGTTGCCGTTCAAAACGACATTTCCGGTAAGGCTACTTTCGGCATCCAGCTCCACACCGGAGGCCGTGGTTGTAACCGAATCATTAACAGAAATCACAGAGCCGGTCAACACCATATTGCTGAGTTCAACCGCAGGATTACCGCCGGCCTCACTCTCGATAATACTAATATCGATACCGGTAAATGTACCACTCACAGAAGATGCTCCGATTGTAACATCGGTCAATTCCACAGAATCACCCCCAAAAATCTCAAACCTAACCTTCGATGCCGTCCACACAAAAAGCTCATTCACCGTTGTTGTAGCCGTAGCGGTCAGGGTAGAACCTACATCAAGGTATACATCCGAACGTTCACCCTCACCGGCGGGTGAACCTTCATCCAGCCAATCCCATGCATAGTTTTCTGAGAAATTATTATTCCCACTCAGCTCCAAGGTCGAATTCTCTGTCACATAAAAAACACCACCTTTTCCGGCAACATAAACGTCAGAGAAAGAACACCCCACAACCCTGCAAGTCTCTCCGCCCGTAACAACATGAAAGCCGTCACCATCTTTATACTGATATTCGAGTTTATCTCCAACACAATCTTCAGCACAGGCCATGCCGGACAACAAAGCGAGGAACAAGAGCGACTTTTTCATACGATGTAATTTTTGAAGACGTAAATAAAATTGGCACACGCGCGTGAGCGCATGATAGCAATATACACAACAGCCCCACCGATGTACAGCAAAAAAAGTTCCCCGCGAGATATTTTCAAAAAAAGGTCAGCCTCGTGAAAAGCCGACCTTCATGGAAATAAAAAAAGCGGATGGGGTGAGATTCGAACTCACGGAAGGGATAAACCTTCGGCGGTTTTCAAGACCGCTGCATTAAACCACTCTGCCACCCATCCGGGTTGCAAGCAGATACTAACGCAGCAGAGCGCCCGATTCAAGTTTTTTTACAAAAAATGACACAAACTGTACAAACCGCCGCACAAACATCACCCCACGCCGTCATCTCCACTCTCCATTTTTTATAACACCTCACGGCGATTTTTCTTGCAGTAGCGCACGCGACAAGGTAGAATGGACGCCATGAGCAAAACGATTCGAATCGGCACCCGAGGTAGTGAACTTGCCCTCAAACAAGCCGAACTGGCCATTCAGGCACTCCGCAAGCACACACCTGACCTTGAGGTCGAGACCGTCATCATCCGCACCGATGGCGACAATCGTACGGATATCCCGCTCTGCCGGGTCAACAAAGCGGAGGGCACTCAGGACAAAGGTGTGTTCGTCGCGGCGATTGAGCAGGCTCTGGCCGCCGGGGAGATAGATTGCGCCGTACACAGCCTCAAGGACATGCCCGGTAGCATGGATGCCGACTTTGAACTCGCCGCCATTCTCCCCCGCGAGGAGATATGGGATGCCCTCATCCTGAAAAAAGGAGCCGACATGGAGCACCTCGTCCTCGGCACAAGCAGTGTGCGCCGTGAACAGATGGTTAAGACTTACTGGAGCGGTTGCGCCCGCACGGTCAACATTCGCGGCAACGTCAGTACCCGTCTGCAAAAACTCATCGACAGCGACGAGATGAGCGGCATCGTCCTCGCCCGCGCCGGGCTCAACCGCCTGGGCTATACCGGCGATTCCCTCACCGTCAACGGCACTCAATTAAGCATCGTAGACATGGGAAAGGACTCGTTCATGCCCGCGCTCTGCCAGGGAGCCATTGCTCTGGAAATCCGCAAGAACGACAGTGCCACCCGCGCCATCGTCGCACCGGTCAATGATAGGGAGAGCTCCTTGTGCGTGCGCGCCGAACGCGCATTTCTGGCAGCCCTGCAAGCGGACTGCTCCGTACCGGTAGCCGGCTATGCCACACTCAACGGCGATTTCATGATGTTCCGCGCCATCTACTTCACCCCTGACGGCATGCCCATACGCATTACCCACCGCGGTCCGGCAGACAATCCGGAAAAAGTCGGGCAGGATGCCCACGCACGCCTCGCCCTCAGCCTGAATTAACCCCCACACTTCTCTGCACACCATGTCCGTCACCACACTTACCTACCACGAGTTCAGCGACTGCCTGTGGATTCGCTGCGCCAGCCGCGGCTGCTTTGTGAACAGCCCCGCCCTCAAATCCCTAGCGGATAAATACCTCGGAAATGACGGCAATCAAATCGTCATTGATTTGGAAGTCTGCCCCGGAGTGGATTCAACTTTCATGGGCACTTTGGCAGGACTGGCCCGCAAGTGCATGGCCGCCGGCGGTAGCCTGCAAATTGCATCCCCCACCAAGCGCACCCGCGATGCTATGGAAAGTCTGGGGCTGGACATGCTCATCGAGCTCGACCCACCGGATGCTCTTTGGCGTACTGATTTGGAAGAGCGCCGCAACATACTCGCGCAAGACACCGAGGCAGCCGTCGAAGACGAGCACCGCGACATGAGCGAAATTGCCCGCACCCGCCATGTGCTGGAGGCTCACAATACCCTGCGCTCCATGAGCCGCAAAAACGACGAGACATTCGGCTACGTCTGCGAAACCCTTGAAGAAGACCTGCAACGCCACATTGAAATGGGCAACGAGGCCGGGGAGTGATGAGCGAAGAGCGCCAGCAGCGGGCCGATGCCTACGAGCAACTCCTCCGCCGGGTACATGCAGACTGCTGCTGCGGTGAAGATACCGCCGAACCTGAGCTACCCGGTGAACTTGCGGTGCAAGCTCTATGGCAAGCAGGTCTGCTGGGCCATGAGGGCGAAACTCTGCGCCACGGCAAAGTCAAAATCCTCGATTTCGGAGAATGGAACCGCAGCAGCGGCCCCGATTTCCTGCGCGCCGAAATAGAAATCGGCGGAGCTCGCATGCGCGGTGACATCGAAATAGACCCCACGGAACAAGACTGGGAGCGCCACGGTCACGGAGCCAATCCGGACTACACACAAGTCATCCTCCATGTCGTCCTCCGGCGTCCGCCGAGCGGTTGGTACACTCGCAACGCCCAGCACATCGACATCCCCATCCTCCCTATCGAGCAGGATGTCATTCGAACCGCCACAGGCAAGTCACTTCCTCTCACCCCCGCCACCACCCCGCTGTGCCGTGAGCCGCTCAGCGCCATGAACAGTGCGGATATTGATGACATGCTGCGCTCCGCAGCAGCCTTCCGAGCGCGAAACAAAAAGCGACTGTTCACCCGCAAGGCCGAGGCACTGGGCAACGACCAAGCATGGTTCGAGGCAGTGGCCGAAACGCTCGGTTACAAAATCAACAAACTTGCCATGCAGATGCTCGCTCGCCGAGCTCCGCTGAAGAGCCTGACACATGAACCGGAGAGCCTTCTCTTCGGCACTGCGGGATTTTTGGTTCCCGTGTTACCGCACAACTGTGACAGAGCCACCCGTGACTACCATCGGCACGTGTGGGACGGCTGGTGGCCGTCACGCGAAAGCTTTGCACTGAGCGAAGAGCGCGCCCTCCCATGGAAATATGCTCCTCTTCGACCGGCCAATCATCCGCACCGCCGTGTGGCGGCACTGGCCCTCATCGCAAGCAGATGGAAAGAAATCAGCCGCTTACTCAGCGCCGAGCACGCCACGGAACTCATCCGTCAGCTCACCACACTGCGACACCCCTACTGGAACATTCACAGCTCACTGCCGTCCCCGGAGCTAAACAGAAGCGTAGCACTCATCGGAGCAGAACGTGCACAGGATTTTCTCGTCAATCATGTCTATATACAGGACGACTCGCCCCTTGCATGGCAGAGCTTCCTGCACCTGCGACAAAAAAATATTCCGCAACGGGTACTCACCACCGCACGACAACTCTTCGGGGAGCGCCCCGAACTGAAATCTTTGCTGCACTACACCTATGTTCAACAGGCCCTGCTCCAGATAGATGCCGACTTCTGCGTGCAAAATAGCTGCCGCGATTGCCTCTTCCCGGAGCAACTATGCCAATGGAAAAGCCACTCGCACTGAGCTTCAATCTACAATCTGCACCTTACTGCCGCAGGACAAGGCCCGGTACAACGGTTCGCAAGCAACGCGCGGCAGACGTATGCAACCGTGCGAGGCCGGACTACGGTATACATCGCCCACGTGCATGCCGATTCCGCCCCAAGTCAAGCGCATGAAATATGGCATGGGACAATCATAAAGGTTGGAATGATGGTCGATGTGCTTTTGCTTAATACTGAACGTACCCGTAGGAGTTTTCTTTTTTCCCCTACCCGTACAGACGGGGAAATCCATAGCGACCTCACCATCGACCAGATAATATCCCCGCTGGCGCCCCAATTCTATGCGCACTTGTCGTCGACCGCTGCGTTCCATCAACTCCGGACTCATCCACACGCTGTGTGTGAGCGGATAGGTCGACAACTGAGTAAAAGCTCCATGCTCCTGCGGCAGTTCCGCCCTTACCCCCTGCAATTTATAACCGGTGAATTGCCCGTCCGGCACGGATGGAATGTAGCTTGCCTCATTCATCATCGTACACAAGGGAATGGTGTGCGGAGCCGCATATTGTTGATGAACCGTTGCCTGCGGAGCTCTCTGACATGAACAGATTATCGGCACGGCAAACATCGAGAGTATGAAAATCACAGCCCTTTTCATACCCGTATACTAGCACCTACCACTCGCATATTCAACGAGTTAGAATAACCGCCAGCTCCACATTCCGTCACCCCGCCCCCCAAAAAAAGCAGCCTGTAACGGCTGCTTTCTCAGTACCCCCTCGCGGACTCGAACCGCGGACAAATTGATTAAGAGTCAACTGCT
>JAUNRC010000018.1 GCA_030535875.1 Akkermansia sp.
AAGGTGGGCATCGAGAAGGTGAAGGTTCGCTCCGTACTGACCTGTGATTTGACCAAGGGCTGCTGCGCTAAGTGCTACGGTCTGAACCTGGCCACCGGCAAGAGCGTGAAGGTGGGTGAGGCAGTCGGTATCATCGCTGCTCAGTCCATCGGTGAGCCCGGTACTCAGCTTACCATGCGTACCTTCCACGTCGGTGGTACGGCTTCCGCCTCCACCAGCCGTCCCGAGTATGTGGCCAAGACCGATGGTCAGGTCATTTACGACGAGAACCTCCGCGGCCGTTACGTAGTCGATGAGAACGGTAACAACGTGGTGCTCTGCAAGAACGGTAGCGTGAAGATTTACGATGCCGAGGGCAAGGAGCAGGAGTCTTACCAGCTTACCATGGGTGCCGTGCTGCACGTGAAGGACGGTGAGAAGATTGCTGCCAAGACTCTCATCGCAGAGTGGGATCCCTTCGCCATTCCGGTAATCTCCGAAATCGGCGGTTATGTGGAGTTTGCTGATATGATTGAAGGTATTACCTGCCGCACGGAGTCCGGTCACACGGAATCCGGTAAGGGTACGACCGTCATCATCGACCACCGTCAGGACCTTGCTCCCCGCATCATCGTGCATACGGTGAAGCCCGGCGGCAAATCCGGCGGCAAGTCCAAGGCCGTTGATCAGCCCCGCGTGTACTCCATCCCCACCGGTGCCTACTTGGCCGTCAGCAACAATCAGAAGATTTCTGCCGGTACATCCATCGCCAAGACTCCCCGTAAGGTTCAGAAGACGAACGATATTACCGGTGGTCTGCCCCGCGTGGCCGAGCTCTTCGAAGCCCGTCGTCCCAAGGATACCTGCACCCTCGCCGAGATGGACGGTATCGTCGCCATCGATGATGCCATGATTCGCGGTAAGAAGGTTGTGACCATCTATCGCGATGCCGAGGCTAAGGAGGCTGCCGGTAAGAGCCGTCGCCGTTCCTCCAAGCTCGAGACTTTCGATGAGAATGAGGGGGCCGTCTCCATCAAGCACCTCGTACCCATGGACCGCCACATCATCGTTCACGACGGTGACTACGTGCGTGCCGGTGAGCCGCTCTCCGACGGTTCCGAGGCCTCCGATGAGATTCTCCGCATCTGCGGTAAGGAAGCTCTGCAGGAGCACCTCGTCAACAAGGTGCAGCAGGTGTACCGTGTGCAGGGTGTGGAGATTAACGACAAGCACGTCGAAATCATCGTCTCGCAGATGCTGCGCAAGGTCCGCGTGAAGGATCCCGGCGATACAGGTCTGCTCTGGGGCGATGAGGTGGACCGCACCACGCTCTCCCGCATTAACCGCGAGACCATCAACATGAACGGTCGTCCGGCCGACAGTGAGCCCATCCTTCTGGGCATCACCAAGGCCTCCCTGAAGACCGACTCCTTCATCTCCGCTGCCTCTTTCCAGGACACCACTCGCGTGCTTACCGAAGCCGCTACCCTGGGCAAGGTGGATATGCTCGAGGGCTTCAAGGAGAACGTCATCCTCGGTCACCTCATCCCGGCCGGTACCGGTTTCGACAAGTACCGCAACATCGTGGTGGAGGCTGCTCCTGGTGCTACCCCCATCCCCCGCGCTATGTGGGAGGACGAAGAGGAGTTCACCGCAGCAGAGGAGACCATCTCCGTGGGTGCTGATGAGTAATTCGGAACTCGGTTAATATAAATTATTCCCTATCCGGCCCGGTGGCGCGCAAGTGCCGCCGGGCCGCTTGTTTGCCCTTGGCTCGGGTAAAACGATTGCCCGTTGCTGTAAAAGTGCGTTTATAGGTCCATTTAAGCAATTTATGAGCATTGTTCGGCTTGTATGATAAATGGTGCATTCGCAGCGGAGTGGAAATATGATTGAGTTTTTTTCGATTCGGGGGTAAATCATAAGCGCGGGTTGCAACCTACCCGCACTTATGGTTCATGAAGAAGATATCTACTCAGATTAATAGAAAATATACCGTCACTTCGCCCAACGGATGTAGGGTTTGTGCTGATAATGGTTTGCAACTGTGCGTGGTGGCTGCCGGACAACAGGCGGATTTTACAGCCATTTCACATTTTGTTGAGGTGGATGATGATGAGGCGACCATATCGTTGCTTTTTTATCGATTACAGTCCGCTGCCGTAGTTACGGATGCCGGTCAGCCCTGTATCGTCGGCTCTCTGCCTGATGTCCTGCAATCAAATTGTGTGTATGATTTGGGGGAATTGGGAGCGGAGGTCGATTTTTCCGTTCTTCAATTCGGGGATAATGGTTCCGTGCAGACCGCTGAGCTTTGGTTCTCTACCGGTTTGGTTCTGCCTGACATCAGTTGGCCGGAAAATGCCATATGGCTGGACGGAGTTCCTGTTTTAATGAATAACACGGCATATCGTGTTGTGTTGCGTTATGAACCGAGCGGTATGCTTATCTTTAATCTTGCTTATGAATATACCATATAAGCTCAACCCTATGGGGAGCAATGTGAAACCCTCTTCTACTTATATCACTTTGGCGTTTCTGGAAAGTACAGGGGAGCAATTTATCGACACTCATTACATCCCGAATGTTTCTACCGGGCTTTTTTTGGATGCTCAAACTGTTATCAATGGTGATACGATACCATTCGGATGCCGAAATGTTGACGATGTTGATGATACCCGTTATTATGCCCTCCGTCCGCCTTGCGATAAATCTTTTGGATATGGTTGGGGAGTATGGCGTACCTTTAAGGGATATAATGGCTGGAACAAAATACGTTTGTTTACACGTCTTAATTGGAAAAACAGTAGATGTGTTGAATCTGCTTTGGCCGGAATGCAGGAATTGGCAGATTTGACCTTTGTCCCACTTTATTCATTGTACCTTTTCGCGGCAAATATTCGAGGAGCTGCTCAGCTTCGCTGGGGTGGGCGGATTTGGTCTGCCGGTATCTCGCAAGGCGGCGATGTTGAAAGTTGTTTCATACCTGCTATCGATTTATCCGGAAGACCCTGTATGTTTGATAAGATTAAAAATGAAATGTGCTACAATGTAGGCAATGGGGAATTTGTGGCCGGGGTGGGGTCTTTAAGGCAGCTCCTTACCATTCTGGACTTCCTTCCGGCTACGGGAGGGCTACTCACGCTTTCTCTTCCCCATGAGGCAAACTCTCCGGAAGGAAGTTCCGCATTGGAGCAAGCTCAGCAAAAGAAAGGCTGGACATTTATTGTGCGCGATTATAGAGAGCCTTCCGCTGCTCTTTATACCTTGAAGCGCGGACGAGACTTGATATGGTGTTGCAGAGTACGCTCCAATTCGGGACAATACTTAGCCGCTGATGGTTCGCGATGGAGTATAGAGAGTTGTGTCGCGGTTTTTGGTACATTGGGAAATAACCCATCTCTATATGGATTCGAGCAGTTTGAAAGTGTTGAACAGGCTGCACAGATATGGGAACTTATGCCTCGAGGATTGGCGGACTCAATGGTTCAGGTATGAACAATTTCCGGGGAGGGGCTTCGTGTAACCTCCCCGGAGCATATTGAGCAGTCGCTTGAACCCATGTTTATAGTTAAAACGTCATAAAAAATCGAGTATGTCTGAAAAGTGTTGACTAGAAGAGTCTATATGTTAAAGTACTTTGGCGGGTTTTTGTTGGTCAACTTAAGCCAGAAAAAGGAAATATTATGAATAATCGTAACCGAGCTTTTGTCCTGACTCATCCTTTTGTTGGTAATTACGGAGGCATGCTACAGGCATATGCTTTGCAGAAGGCCGCTTCAGACTGCTCAGAGATTAAAATCCTTGATTATGGGAAATTGTATCACAGAGCAGCTGATCGTTCCTTGCTTCATCGCTTGCGCTTATTGGCGGAACAAATCAGGGTCGCATTGCGGTTGGTTACAGCCAAAACTCCTCTCCCGGAAGCATATAGAAGGCAGTCCGGTAAAAAGTTTTTGTCTTGGCTTAACAAGCGTGGTTTGGTGGAGCAGAACCTCGCTTTTCTGACATCGGCTTCCGATGAATGTTCTTGGGTAGTTGGTAGTGACCAAGTATGGCGAATGCGTTATGTGCGTGGTATGCTACCCGGATTGGGTTTCTTTTTGGACTTCGTTTCATCGGCCACGCGTCGGCGCAGTATCGCGTATGCAGCTTCCTTCGGTAGTGATGAATGGGAAGGTACGCCAAAAGAAACGGCCGATTGTTCCCGCCTACTTAGGGAGTTCAAAGCTGTTTCTGTGCGAGAGCACAGCGGAGTGGACATTTGCCGTGATGTTTTTGGAGTGGAAGCCGTGCAGATGCCCGATCCAACGCTTCTGCTGAGACGTCAGGATTATGATGAGATTGTGGATTCGGAGGTTACTTGGCTTCCGGAAAATGATTTCATAGCGACATATTTATTCAATGAGACGGAAGAGCGAGCACGCCAAATTGCGAATTTGGCTGCAAAAGAAGGTTTGGCTTTTCAGAGGCTCTTGCCTCGCGTGGCGTCACCCAAGAGACGAGACCGTTATCCTGTAACTGTTGCTCAGTGGCTTCGTCTTATAAGAGATTGTAAATACTTTGTGACGGATTCTTTTCATGGGTGTGTATTTGCCATCATATACAATAAGCCATTTGTTTGCTTGGGAAATGCAGCTCGGGGAACAGCTCGATTTACTTCTTTGTTGTCCTCTTTAGGTTTGGATGGGCGGCTGCCTTCTGATTTGAGTACTGAAAATATTCAGCGGGTATTACGCACGCCCGTGGATTGGGATATCGTTAACGAGCGCTTAATATCTGAGAGAACAAGAGGAAGAAGTTTTTTGCGTGATAATCTGAGATGCGATAGAAATACCAGTCAAATGGATGGAATATTATAATCGAGATGGGCTATATACAGTGCTGAAAAATAGCTATCTTTTAGCGCGATTTTTCTGCTCCGACAAGGCTTGTGTTGGTACTCGCCTTCTATTCGCTGTATTAGGATTGCCGTGCTTAGGCTACATAATCGCGCCAAAAATGGATTGACATCAGGGGGGGAGAATGTTATAAGAACAACAGTCGCCAGATGCATGCCAAGGGAACTGGCTTAAATTAGCTCCCTAAGTGTCGAAAGAATGGTGCCATCTTATACTCTTCCATATCAATGAAAAAAATTATTAGGTTTGCAGTCACTATAGCTAGGCGGCTCTTTTATCAGCTTCACCTATATCATATCGCCAATAAAATGCACATCTACACACCGCGAATTGTGGCGCTTGTAGATGGAGGGCTGGGTTCGCAAATGTGGCAATTCGCCTTAGGATATAGCATTTCTAAGAAGGTAGGATTACCCCTTACCTTTGAGACGAGCTTCTACACTGTAAGTGGTAGAGATTGCAATGGTAAAAAAAACAGAAACCTTCTCCTCTTTGATATTTTTCCGGTAATTAGAGAACAGTACGGAAATAATATTGAGACTTCTAAATCATATCTGACTTTTTTTTGTGATAGTACAAAGCGAACCACTTATGATTATACTCCGTCTCTCCTCATGCCAGGCAGACCAGTTTTCCTCTCTCAATATTATGCTAATAGTAAATACATACAAGAAAACTGCCAAGAACTTAAAAAAATATTTCAGTTTACACCATGCATGAATGCCGAAGAAACTGCGCTTTTACATCAGATTGAGCGAACAAATTCATGTATGGTTCACATTCGAAAGGGGGATTTTGTAGGATTATGTTTGGATGTCTGCACAGATGCATACTATATAAATGCGATTCATAAAATGGCAGAATTAGAGAACGATGTTGACTTCTTCATTTTCAGCAACGATGAAACATATTTTGAAAAACACATCGAACCTCATTGTCAGGGGTATAAATTCCATATTATCAAACAGAGAAGTGAAGAAAATCCCAGTATTGATTTTTATCTCATGAAACAATGCAAACATGCCATTATTTCAAACTCGGGTTTTAGTTGGATGGCCGCATGGCTGAAAGAAGATTCAGCGCGCGTCATCATGCCGGATCGATGGAATAATGATTCAACCCGAAGCGAGAGCAGTAAAAATGCATTTTATCATCAGAAATGGTTAAAACTTTCTGTGAATTTAAAGTGTAATGGCGTAGACTGTAGTTAAAGATATATTTTTTATGCGATTTCACATAGGTGATATCTCATGACAATTAATGCGAAAATAAGTAATACAACTGATACTGAGGCGTTTTTTCTTTAGGATAACAACGCAATACCTCTTACATGTAATCTGGCGTTTTATGTTGGTCACTGTTATATCACCTTGTTACAATGTGTCTCCATACATTGGAAGGTTTCTTGAGTCTTTACTCAATCAGACATATAAGAAGCTCGAAGTTATTCTGGTAAATGATGGTTCTACGGATAATACAGGTGATATTATCAAGTCGTTTTTACCTCGCTTAGAAGCCCAAGGATATAAAGTCATCTACCAAGAGCAGGAAAACGCTGGACAGAGCAGTGCTGTAAATAATGCGCTTAAACTGGTAACGGGAGAATTCCTTACTTGGCCGGATCCGGATGATTGGTTGACGCCGGATTCCATCGAGAAACGTGTCGCATTTTTACAGGAGCATCCTGAAGTGGGAATGGTGCGATGTGCTGTCGAGAAAATAGAAGATGGCACGGGAGCGTCATTGGGATTTATGGGGATGTATTGTGAGAGACCGTCTGTTGTTGAAAATGCCTTTCATAAATTTGTTTTCTGTCAGACCTGGTTTGCTCCTTTAGCATATATGGTTCGTATGAGCTTTTTGGACCGGGTGGTGGAAAATCGAGAAATATATGTATCAAAGAGAGCCGGGCAGAATTGGCAACTCATGCTTCCTATGGCAAAGGTATATCCTTTCTGGCAAATGCCTGAAGTTCTTGGTTATTATTGCGTTCGTAATAATAGTCATTCTAACGGCAGAAGCGGATTGAACGAGAAGTTGGCATATAGTTTTATGAGTGAGGATGTCCTCATAAGTACGCTGCAGCGTATGAATGCTGATGCTGAAATTATACATGACGTTAAAAGTAAATATGCACTTTATCGCTATGACGAGGTGAAGGAATATGGCTCCTATGTGCAAGGATGGTCATACTACAAATCTGCTATAAAAGTTGTAGACAAGGGTAAGGTGAGGTTGACAGTATTGCTGATTTTACCGCCTTTTGTTGTGCGCTGTTTTTATAGATTATTACGTGTTCTTCGGCGGTTGATTATGAAATGAGCTATAATGGTGCCTGATTTTAAGACACCAGTTTAAGCCTGAGGTAAACCCTGAAAAAGGCCAGATGCGTTATCGAATAAGCTGTCGCTCTCCCTTTGACACGAGCAAGTCTTTCATGTTATTTGACAGACTTCAGCCAAGCACCTCAAGGCTTACCCAGTCTAATACGGCACAGAGATAGTAATTTTTCGGGTCTATCTGCAAGTAAGTGATGTCACTACTACTAACTTTATCAATATCAACGTTATTGGCGATTTGAGAAGATGTGTTCGTGGCCCTTCTTTGCGTTTTGCCGGTGCACATGTTTTGGGATGTAGATAGATGGTTTTAATTTTCATCTCCCTGCGTATGCACGCAATTTTTTTGCCCCTATCTTTATGCCGTAGTGGCGTTCCACCATATCTGGGAGTTTTCGCAGTCCCAGACATGGGGCTTTGATGTAGAGTTCACTCAGTGCTTTTTCTATAGGTGTTTCATCGGCTTTTGCCGCGTTTGAAGATTTGAGATAAGCCCTCCTGTGCTTGTTTTTTTCCATTGGCGCACCAGCTCGGGACTGATGCTGTTCTCGGTCACTATCTGCTGGATGCCATAGCAGAGAAGACCGGTTTAACCTCCGATCTGAAACGTTGTTTTCCTGAAACTTAGCGTCAACTCCTTTCTCTTGCATATTATTTGATACTTGAGGATTCTGCTGCGCTGAGCCGCTTCTCCCGGTGGGCGGTTACGCATGAGCATCCTTATGGCTCCGATATTCCATCACAACGCAGTAGCGAGATTTTGAGAAGCGTAACTGAGGGCTCGAAAATGGAGTTTTTCCGTTGCTTGGCAAAACGCCGTAAGCATGGGGAATATTGGGCTTACGACTCCACCTCCATTTCCAGTTACTCTGAACAGCTTAATCAGGTAAAGTACGGCCACAATAAAGACCATGAGCCGCTTCCTCAACTTAACCTGCTATTACTCTATGGAGAGTCTTCCAATCTGCCGTTTTACTATCGGAAACTTGCCGGTAATATCTCCGACGTAAAAACGGTACGCACACGGATTGCAGACGTAGAGCCTCTTGGAGTAAAGAAGGTAAAACTGTTGATGGACAGGGGATTTTATAGTAGTGAAAATATTGATTCCATGCTTGCCAATCACTACAAGTTCCTCATCGGAACATCTACAAAACTGGCTGAGGTAAAGCGAATCTTATTATCTTACATAAAGAAGCAGATGCAGGAACATGCCATGTTTAGCAAATATACCATGTCTTCTCTGCTGGATGAGCTGGATGTGATAGAACGGGTACACATCCCAGGCAAGACTCCCATCGTTCGCGAAATACTCAACAAGCAGATTCAGATATACAAAAATATGGCAGTCAAACCTCCCATCGATGCCCTATCATAGTGCGGTCTTTCGGGAATCTACGGTGGCAGCATACTCCAAAATTGCGCCAAAAATGGATTGACATCAGAGGGTATAGAATGATATAAAAGTTGCACACGCCAGATACACACAAGTGAGGGGGGCTTAAATTGGCTTCCTAAGTGTCGAAAGAATGGTGCCGATTTAGAGATTATCGAGTGTTAATTAAATTTGTGCTTTCTGAATGATGAAAAATATTTGGATTAGAATACTAGGGAGATTTGAAAAGAGGCGTCGAGGGCTTGTGTTTGTTTATCAGAAGGCTGGGTTGAAAGCTGCTCTGTCGTATTTGATTTTTCGAAAATATATAGGAAGCCACGATTACTGTAAACGTAAGAAAAAGCTTGCCGAAATACGAAAAAAAGAGAGAATAACTGTCGCTTTTCAGGTTATTAGTTTAGGTAAATGGAAGAGCGATACGGTGTATAGGGCGATGCTTCGCTCTCCAAGGTTCAGACCGGTAATGTGGATAGTGGATGAACCAGGTGCTCCCGAACAGGAGAAGGTAGTAGAGCGTACCTCTTTGAAGGCCCATTTTTCCAAGTTAAATTATGAATTTTCGGAGGCGACCTCATGGATGCAGATAGATGAAGAGATAAAACCTGATATCGTTTTTATTTGCGATCCCTATTTTGTCCCTCTAAACATGCCTCCGCAAATTGACAATCGACTTGTATGTTATGTGAGATATGGAATGCCCAATACCTTTACAGCATCCGGAACGGATTTGTTTCTGCATAATTTTGCTCTTTTTTATTTTATGGAGAGTAAGTTTATAGCGGAAGAAAATCGTAAGCTTATGACAAATAAGGGGCAGAATATTGCTGTTACCGGACATCCTATGGTGGATTTTCTTCTTGAACCCCCTGATGTCCCTTCGTCTGTATGGAAGGATGAAGGAAAGAATCGTAAAAAGATTATATGGGCTCCGCATTGGACAATTAAAAATAAGAGTTTTTATGAAGCGTCAACCTTTTTGTCGTTTGCGGATAGCATGGTAGACATAGCAAAGAAGTATGCAGATGTGTTACAGATTGCATTTAAGCCCCATCCTAATTTGTACAGAGTATTGTCCTCTGAGTCTGTGTGGGGGAAGAGTAAGACGGATGAATATTATAACCTTTGGGCAACAATGCCTAACACCCAGTTGGAAACAGGGGCATACCGGGAGCTTTTTCAGCAATCTGATGCGATGATTCATGATTGCGGTTCATTTATTCTGGAATACCTTTTAATGAACAAACCCTGCATGTATCTGGATAGGGGGGATGGAAAACAAAATCTGAATGATATGAATAAAGAAGCGCTCAAGTGTTACAGTATTGGTAAAACTTCGGGAGATATAGAAAGGTTTATAGAAGAAAAGGTTATGGGGCAGAAGGATGAGCTTATGTGCCAGAGGCGTGATTTCTGTAACAAATATTTATTGCCTCCTGGGGGAAAGACTGCTGCTGAGAATATTCTTGACGCGATTTTGGGCACTTCTGACCATTAATATGGGTAACATTAAGTCAGAGACGCTCAAAGGCGTCAAATGGGGCTTTATACAGAAGCTGACATTAAAGCCGGTGCAGATGTTATATGGCATGGTGTTGGCCCGTTTGGTTACACCTACTGAAATGGGTATTTTGGGCTTAACTGCTATATTTTTTGCGGTTGCACAAAGTCTCGCATCGGCCGGATTCGGCGCAGCACTTATCCGAAGATTGGACAGAACGGAGGCCGATATCAACACCATGTTTTGGTTCAACCTGGGCATGAGTGGGGTGTTAAGTATGGCTCTGTTCTTATTAGCTCCGTGGTTTGCCTCATATTTTGGTCAGCCGGAGTTGTTGTGGCTGACGCGAGTCTCTGCCGTTATGATGTTTCTTTCATCTTCGGCAGGCGTGCATTATACCTTATATCAGTGTAGGCGAGATTTTAAAACCCCGGCTGTCATAGGTATGATAAGTACGTTATCAGGTATGCCGATATGCCTTGTTCTTGCTTATTTTGGTTGGGGCGTATGGGCTTTGATGGTTCAGAATGTGACCGCTTCCATTGTTTCTTTGGCTTTGATATGGTGGAAGTCTCCTTGGAAACCTGCGTTCATGTTTTCACAGAAATCTTTCCGTGAGATGTTTTCTTTCGGTAGCAAATTAACTGCTGCCGGGCTTTTGCATACCATATATTCAGAACTTAAAAGCTTCATTATCGGAAAGTTTTATTCTCCTGCACAATTGGGGTTATATGTTCGCGGTCAGGGACTTTCTGCACTGGTTCCACATACAATTGGTGATGTGTTGGCGTCCATTGCATATCCTATTCTATCGACAATTCAGAACGAAGATGCTCGCCTGAATCGTGTATATCGTCAATATGTGAAGGTTACTTCACTTGTGATATTATGGAGTTGTGTAATACTGGCCGCTTTAGCACATCCTGCCGTTTATGTCGTGTATGGAGAGAGTTGGGTGCCATGTGCGGTTTACATTCAGATACTGAGTTTTGCGTATGGTTTTGATCATATTTGTACCATCAATTTAGGATTGCTGAAAGTGAAGGGGAAATCCGGTGCTATACTAAAACTGGACATCATAAAAAAGAGCATTTCCGTTGCAATTCTTATCTATGCTTCTACGATAAGTGTGGAGGCTATATGCTGGGGTGTTGTCGTTTATACGCAGATAGCTGCTTTTATAAATTGTTATTATACCAAGTCACTTATCGGTTTGTCGTGGTGGCAACAGCAGAAGGATTATATGTCCTATTTTTTGTTGGCATTGGTCTGTTCCCTGCCTGCATGGCTTCTCACCTGCGCGCCTATACATCCTATTTTGCAGTTGATTCTTGGCGGGTGTAGTTCTTTGCTGTTATATGTCGCATTTTTGTATATCATAAAGGATGGCGCGTTTAACTTATTGTTATCACATGCCGTAAGTCGCTTCAAACAAAGATTTCAATCCAGGCGGACGCCAGCAGCGCAGGAATGAAAATCTGAAAAACGTATCATGAAAAAAAATAATCATATAACAGCTCCTGATAATTGCACGGGATGTGCATTGTGCAGCAATGTGTGCTCAAAGGAAGCTATACGGATGGTATGGAGCGAGGAGGGCTTTCTTGTGCCGTCTGTTGACGTAGATAAATGCGTAGAATGTGGAGCTTGTGTAAAGAATTGTCCCGCGCAGGAGGAAAACATAGCAAAGCTGCAGTACACAGATGATGTAAACTCAGTCGAGGCCTATGGTGCATGGAACCAGAATGAGGCAGTTCAGGAGAGTAGCAGTAGCGGTGGGGTATTTACGTCGCTTGCTGAGCAGGTTATTGAATCTGGAGGTTGCGTGTTTGGTGTAGTATGGCGTGATAAATTGACCGCTGTTTTCTCCAGAGCTGAAACAGTTGAACAACTTGCTTCTATGCGAGGGTCTAAATATACTCATGCGAACGCTGATGGGGTATATAGAGAGGTGCGTACTGAGCTGCTTTCCGGGCGGCGTGTGCTTTTTTCCGGTACGCCGTGTCAGGTACATGCGCTTAGGAAGTATCTCCGTAAGGACTATGAAAACTTGTTAACCATAGATATCTTGTGTCATGGTATTCCGTCGCACCTGATATTGGAGAAATACATTGAACTATGGGAACAAAAGGCGGGAAAAGACATTAGACAAATATCTTTCCGTGATAAACCTGAAGGGTGGTCGAAGTTTCATGTGACTCGGCATTATGTGGATGGCTCATCTTCTTCTACAGAACATCATATCGATGTATACATGAAGTCTTTTTTGTGTGATCGGGCGTTGAATAAAGCGTGTTACAGTTGCCCTTATGCCCATATACCGCGGCAGGGTGATATAACATTGGGGGATTATTGGGGGGTGGCACATTACCATCCGGACTGGCCGTTTGGAAAGGGAATATCGGCGGTTTTGGCCGGTTCTGTTCGTGGGAAAACGGCTCTGCAGGATGTAGATAGAAAACTCCGTTTACATCCGGAGCCTTTCGCCAAGATATATGCAGGACAGCGCGTATGCTATGTACACCCGGTAAAGAACGTGCCTGAGTCCAGAGCTTTGCTTCTAAAGAAAATCAAGGAATGGACGTTCGATGAATTGTTTGAAAAAATCATAAATATTCGCCAAATAGGTCCATTACGAATACGCAGCGATGGCAAAATCAACAAAATGCTGAATTTGGCGATACGGGTTTTCGGTGCATTGGAACGTCGGGTAAAACGCCTTATCTTAGATAAAAACAGATGGAATTGAACACGATAAACTTGTGTCTCTACCGGCGCTTCAGTGCATGCTTAATCTGCATGAGAAGTGATGCTAGCTTTGGGTGGCGATGTGGCATAAAAATGTAGGAAAAGAAAGAGACATATTTCCTCATTTCCTTGTCATGCGATTGGCGTTCTTTTCGTATTTGTGCCCGCTCATGTTCCTTGCAGAGATAGCGGCAGCTGTTATTACTCATTTTCCATAAATCGCGGTAGAGCTCGTAGGTCCATGCGGAAATAACATTTTTATCCTTCTCGTTAGCCGTGAGGAAGCGGAAAGTGTGCCATGCTGCTTCTGCGTTCAGCCGATAGGCTTCAAATGGCAGTTCCCTGCGGCAGAAGCGGTGTACCAGCGAGTTTTCATTTCCTGAGTAATAGTAGTGGTAGAGCGGCTCCGAAATGGCGTATGCCGTTTTGCAACGTGTCCAGTATGATGTAACGAAGACATAGTCTTCCGCAAGAGTCATATCTTCAGGCATGCGGAGATGGTAGCGCTCAATGATATCCCTGCGATAAAGCTTTGCAACAGGGCCTCGATAGACATTTCTGAAAAGGGCTCGAGGTACAGCCGGCATGAAGCCGCTGATGTTCCGACAATCTCCGGATACGCTACCATTGCTTCCGTATACCGCACAGGCCGCTACAACGATGTCGCACTTCGTTTCGGTGGCTGCTGTTAGCAGGCGCTCCAGAGCATCCGGAGTGATAGCGTCATCCGCATCCACCATGGTAATGTACTCAGTACATGCTGCATCCAGACCGGCATTGCGGGCAGAGGCTGCTCCTCCATTGGGTTTGTTGATAAGTTGGATGCGGGAATCTTCCGCTGCGTATTTTTCAAGAATTGTTTGGCTGTTATCCTTAGAGCCATCGTTGACGAAAATAGCGGTCCAGTTCTTAAATGTTTGTGCTTGTAGGGAGCTGATACACCTGTCCAGATACGCCTCATTGTTATACACCGGAATGATGACGCTAACCGTAGCATCAGTGGAGGGCTTATTTGAAGAGAATGCGGAAGGTAGCATACTATGGTGTTTTATTGGTGATGCTTCACGGGTATGGATTTTACTAACTCCTCGGGGGCTTAGGTGGTTCCTGAAATATAATTTTATATTCGGGAAGGAGGTGAGCCGTTACTTATCGAAAGTGTCGATAAATTGGTTCACCTGAGATTCAAACTTCATGTTTTTGACCATATCCGCCACGTTTTGGTGCCAGAAACCAACTTTGGGAGGATAGGTCATGTAGTCACCATACAACATCTCGAGATATTGCCGAGAATGGGCGGGAACGGAATGCATGTCGCCTTCAAAATCAGCAGTTCTGAGAGGAAAAACGTCCTCATGACGGAAAATCCTATCTTTGAGGAATGCTGCGGATGGGGATAGAAAGAGCAGAGGATTTTCCTCTTCCGGGAGAGGTTCTTCTTGGTTGTATATTTCTTTTTTGATTTTTTCCTTCAGCTCCTCATCTGTGACGTTTACCAACCCCCGCGTGAATACGACCCCTTTTCTGACATTCAGCAATTTACTCAGCAACTCAGCTTGATTTTCCGGAGAGTCCGGCTTAGTGTGGCGGTAATACGGAAAGATATCCAGATTAAGCGGGGTTCCGGTTACTCCTATTTGCAGGAAAGAATGTTTGGTGATGACAAATCCCTGTTCTTTGGGGAACATGGAATGTATGAGAGAAAGTAAAACATCGTATTCCTCTCTCAGCATACCTACATCCAGGTCGTCATCCCAGGGGATAAATCCCTTGTGGCGAACGGCTCCTAAAAGTGTGCCGTAGTCCAACCAGTAACGTATACCGGCTTCCTCACATTTCTTTGCAAAGATTTTTAATAGAACAGCATTCCCTTGTTGGAGCAGCCTCAATTTACCCGTAGCCTGCGGAACTTGGGTAATAGGGTGATTGAAAATGATGAGTTCTCTCAGTTCAGCCAGTCTGGCTTCGACGCTGTTGGCTTTTTTCTGTCGGTAGGAAGAGAGCCTATCCTTAATCCATTTCCTTGCGCCGTAGGGCAGGAGACAGGAAATGCTGTGACGAATTTTATTTTGCAACGACATGACTTGTCGAATCTGTTTGAAATGAGGTTTTTTGGGGAGAATGTTTTACCCCGTTTGCTTGCCAGATACTACTGAATTTTCCCTTGTATGTACAGAAAAAATAACGTCAGATAACTAGGAAGTGGCTTTTTTTAATCCTGTTCCGGTTGCAGAATTTGTATTTTTCTGTGAACCCGACAGCGTGAGAGTGATGTTGTTAGTGCTAATTGTAGTCAAAAAGATGTGCCTGATGATGTATGGAGTGGGTATTCTGTATTGACAAAACGTTGTAAGCGGATTATGATGTGAGGCGATTACGCACATTAAAATTTTACCGGATATACATATATGCAAGCCGTCATTTTAGCCGCAGGAATGGGTAAGAGGTTGGGTGAGTTGACCCAGAATAATACCAAGTGTATGGTGAAAGTAAATGGTGTGACGCTGATTGAACGGCTGCTCCGACAACTGGACAATGTAAAAGCTTGCAATTTGGAGCGCATCGTTGTTGTTACCGGTTATGAGGGGCAGAAGTTACGGGATTATATTGCGACTTTGGATGTCCGTACGCCGATAGAGTATGTGGACAATCCCATATATGCCACAACAAATAACATATATTCTCTTTGGCTGGCAAAGGATTACCTCCTGCAGGATGATACTTTGCTCTTCGAGTCCGACTTGATTTTTGAGGATGCTGTGGTGGAAAAACTTCTTACGAATCCCTATCCGAGTTTGGCTCTTGTCTCGAAATATGAGAGCTGGATGGATGGCACGGTGGTGAAGTTGGGAGATGATTGTGAAATTGATAAATTTATTCCCGGCACGGAGTTCCGCTATGAGGAGTGTACCTCTTATTACAAGACGGTGAACATATATAAGTTCAGTAAGCAGTTTTCCTCGTCTCACTATGTGCCTTTCCTGGAGGCTTACAGTAAGGCTCTGGGTAACAATGAGTACTACGAGCAGGTGTTGCGCGTGATTACTCTTTTGGACAAGCCTGAAATTAAGGCCCTGCCGCTCAATGGTGAGTCGTGGTACGAGATTGATGATGTGCAGGATTTGGATATCGCGGAGTCAATCTTCTGTTCTCCGGCAGAGAAGCTCAAGCGCTTGGAATCCCGCTACGGCGGCTACTGGCGATATCCTAAGGTCCTTGATTTCTGTTATCTGGTGAATCCCTATTTCCCCAATGATCGCATGATGTCGGAGCTTAAAGCCAACTTTGATAATTTGGTACGCAACTATCCCTCCGGCATGCGGGTGAACAGTCTGCTGGCAGGTAAGTATTTCGGCATACGCTCCGAGTATGTCTGTGTGGGCAATGGCGCGGCTGAACTCATTAAGGGGCTCATGGAGTCTTTGGAAGGAAAGCTCGGCGTCATTCTTCCCACTTTTGAAGAATATCCCAATCGCTTGTCACCGGAGCGGTTGGTGCCTATGCAGACTGTGCAGAGTGATTTCGCTTATACTGCGGATGATGTGATGCAGTTCTATGCAGATAAAGATATCTCAGCCTTGTTGGTGGTAAATCCGGACAACCCGAGTGGCAATTTCATTCCGCTTGCGGATTTGCACCGCCTGTGTTGCTGGGCCGCGCAGAAGGGCATCCGTCTCATCATTGATGAGTCCTTTGTCGATTTCTCCGTAGGAACTCCGGGCAATACCCTGCTGACCAACACAACCCTTGAGGCATATCCCCATTTGACGGTTGTGAAGAGTATTTCAAAGTCTTATGGCGTGCCGGGATTGCGATTGGGGATTGTTGCCACTTCCGATAAGGAGTTTATCGCCATGTTGAAGAAGGATGTCGCCATCTGGAATATCAATTCTTTGGGCGAGTTCTACATGCAGATATTCGGTAAGTACGAAAAGCATTATCAACGGGCTTGTGTGCAGTTCATGCAGGAGCGAGAGCGATTTATGGCCGAGTTGGCAAAGGTGCCTTTCCTGCGGGTGCTGCCCAGTCAGGCTAATTATTTTATGTGCGAAGTTTTGCCGCCTTATACATCGCGCGAACTGACGGTTGACCTGTTGGAAAAGTTTGATATCCTCATTAAGGATTGTAGCGGTAAGAAAGCCATGGGCGGGCGCAATTTCATCCGTATAGCCGTGAGGGATACGAGGGATAATAATGCACTCATTGCTGCAATGGGAAAAATCTAAGTCTTATTAAAATATGAACTATATTACCAATTCTCAGATTGAGCCGCACTTGACATATGCAAGGGCGGTTGAGTGGGTACGTGAGTCGTTCTCTTTGAAGAAAAGCTCTAAATTGCCGCATAAGATTAGTATTCCTTTTGAGGAACTTAATTTTATGAACACGATGCCATGCATGGTTCCGGAGTTGAACGTGTTTGGCGCTAAGATTGTGACGCGTTACTCCGGTCGTACTCCGTCCGTAAATGGGGAATTGTTGTTATATCGTTATGATAATGGCGAGTTGCTTTGCCTGATGGATGCTTATCATATAACGACATATCGAACCGGAGCGGTTGCTGCGTTGGCTGTTGAGACTTTCGCACGCGATGATTTTGAAAGTATAGGTGTGATGGGGTTGGGGTCGACCGGCATTGCTACCATTAAGTGTTTGAGTGCTATATATGCTGACAGACCTTTAAAAATTCATTTGTTGAGATATAAAGATCATATTCAGCGTATAGACTCGTGGTTGAAGCAGAATACCTGTTGGGAAGTCTGTGTGGCGGAAAATGCTGAAGAAATGGTCAGAGCGAGTGATGTTGTGATATCCTGCATAACGTATGCCGGGGATAATATAGCTCCGACGGATGCATATCGACCCGGATGTTTGGTCGTGCCGGTGCATACGAGAGGTTTTCAGAATTGTGATTTGGCTTTTGATAAAGTCTTTGCTGATGATACTTCGCATGTATGCGGTTTTCGGTATTTTGATAAGTTTCGTTCGTTTGCAGAATTGCCTGATGTGTTGGATGGAACTGTTAAAGGCCGCGAGAATAATGAGGAGCGCATACTGAGTTACAATATAGGAATTGCCCTTCATGATATGGTTTATGCACATCATCTCTATGGTTTGATAGAAGCCTAAGAGAACAGCAGGCTTTCGTTTGACGATAAATACAAATCAATCGCCCCGTTATCATTGTCGATAACAGGGCGATTGATTTGGTATGGTGTGAACTTACCGTTATAATGCGGCGTAAGCCTGCTGCTGTTCTCCGGGCAGGGTGGTCTCGTAGGTGATGCCGATGGCATTTCTTGCGGCCTCGGGGGAGGGGTAGAGACCGGCTCCTGCCATGGCGTACATGGCAGCGCCCAGCACGGTGCTTTCGGAGACGGTAGAGACGAGGATGGGCAGACCGAGGATGTCGGCTCGCATCTGGGTCCATATCTTGTTGCGTGCACCACCGCCTACGAGCAGGAGTTCCGTGGACTTGAAACCGCCGACCTTTTCCAGCTTTTCCAGCCGGCTCTTGAGGCGGTAGGTGAGGGCCTCCATGGCTGCGCGGTAAATGTGGCCGCGCGTGCGACCGAGGATAAGGCCCTCGATGCTGCCGGGCACCGTATCGCTTGGCAGGAAGTTGGGGATGAGTTTGACCCCGTCACTGCCGGGCGGAATGGCTGCGGCCTCGGCATCCATGGTATCATAGTTTTCTCCATGGTAGCAGGTGGCTTTCACCCATTCGATGATTCCGCTTGCTATCCATTGCAAACCGGGATTGAGCAGCCCTTGCTTGCTGTCGTACTCGACAGTGGCTCCGGCGGCATAATCCTCGGGGGCAAGAGCGGCCTTGGCCGTGCGGAGCATGAGGATTTCCCATGTGCCGCTGGAAAGGAAGGGCTGGTTCTCCTTCACCCCGCTGCCGAAAAGGGCAAACTGAGTGTCGTGACCGGTGCTGACCACCGGGACGGAGCAGGGGAGCCCCAGCAGTTCGCAGGCGGCCGGTGTGAGCTCGCCGATGACATCGCCGGCATTGACCATGGGGGGGAAGAGTTCTTTGCGGATTCCCAGTGTGGCGAGAATTTCATCGCTCCAGTCGCCGGTAGTGAGGTCGGTCATCTGTGAGGTGCCGGCCATGGTGCGGTCGGTTGCCATAACTCCTGTCAGGCGATAGGCCAGAATGTTGGAGATGAAGAGCCAGGCGTGAGCCTGTTCGAGCAGCTCCGGGCGATTTTCTTTGAGCCAGATGAGCTTGTAGATGGTGTTGAAAGCGAATTCACCCACACCGGAGATGGTGTTCAGTCTGCTCTGGGGCAGATATTTGTCAATTTTTTTCATGACCTCGGCGGTGCGAGGGCACTTCCAGGAAATGACGGGGTAGAGAAGTTCTCCGTTTGCATCGACGAGGGCGCCGTCTACGCCGAAAGTGGTGATGGTCACACCTTTGACTTGGGTGGCATCCACCTGTGGCAGAATTTCACGGGCACAGCTTGCCAGTTGGTTGAGAATGCGCTCAGCATTCCACACATGGTATTGGGCGTTTTCGCTGCCGGCGTCCGTTGAGTTCGGTTGGCTGGCTTTGGCGATGAGTTTGCCTTTTTCGTCTACGAGGATGGCGCGTACATTAGTTGCGCCGCAGTCTAAGCAAAGGATGTAGGACATGATGATAGGGGGAGTGAATTAATGTTCGAAAATGCGATGTATGATTTGATTGACGTGGAAAAAAGGTTGCCATTTTTGGGCTATTTTCTGAGGGTCGCGTTCGCCGGTTTCCCAGGCATTGAGCTCGGAGGTAATTGCATCGGCAAGGGAAGAAGCCGTGTCATGGGTAGAGATGGTGCCGGATTGTTGTGTGGTATACCAAAGTAAATCACACAAGCTGTCGGGTCGGTTGGGCGTCACAATACTGCAACCGCAGCATAATCCTTCGGCTGAGACGATATGAGAAGATTCAAAAAGTGATGTGTTGAAAACGATTTTTGCGGCTTTGTATTCATTTATCAGTTCAGCATTCGGAACTGAGCCTTTCAGTATAATTTTTTCGGAAATCGCAGAGTCGAGATTTTTGTGCCAGTTTTGTATATCCTCGGTTAAATAACCGAAGATGTAAGTGGTGGCGGTGCAGCCTTTCGAGTAGAGTAGCTCAAGGGTTTTCATGAGCATTTCCGGACGTTTTTGGTAAACATCGTTCCAACGTCCGAGACAGAGAATTCGGTTTTGTTTAGGCGTTCCGTCGTATGAGAATGCAGGTGATACCGGGCAGGGCATATACTCGAATTTATCTTGTATCCAACCTCGGTAAAAAAGACGATTGCTGAGTTTTTCCGCAGCAGGTTTGGCAGTCGTGATGGTATCGGCATATTTTAAATGTTGCGCACGAAAAAAATCTACTGCCTTTACCTTAAGATATCTGAATATTTTTTTAAGGAGAGAAAGTTGGTTCCAATCAGGTCCTTCAAAGTTGCAACTCGAATCTAAATGAATCCATAAATGAATGCCCGCTTTGTGAATAGCTCGTGCAACTTTATTATATTTAGGTGCACCCCAAGAGTAGAGCACCACGGCATCCAAACCTAAGTTTTTCCACCATTCTACGGATTCCAGATTTTTATATTCTGTACGTATAATGTCGTGGCGGGAGCTGTTTTCTTTCCAAGGGAGAGGAAGAATGCACTGACTCTCGATGTTCATGCTGCGAAGCGTTTTGGAAATTAATCCGTTATCGCGGTCATGAAAAAACTCCGGAGCTATAAAAGAGGTTGGGGTGCAGCTATAAATCTTTTTATATCTGGGGTGCATGTTGTGCTATAAAATAGCCCTGCCAATGGCTTGCCATCGGCAGGGCTGAAAATGGAGGATTAGTACTTGCCGTAAATCGGGCCGAAGTTGGCGCAGGCACGGAAGTCTGCACCCTCGGGGTCGGCTGTACCGAAGAGGTTCCAGGCCGCCGGGCGGTACACCTGCTCCTCGGGGACGTTGTGGGCATATACCGGGATGCGGAGCATCGAGGCCAGCGTGATGATGTCAGCGCCGATGTGCCCGTAGGTCCAGGCACCGTGGTTGGCACCCATGTTGGCCATGACGGAGTATACGTCGGTAAAGCCACCCTTGCCTGTCAGGCGCGGAGCGAACCAGGTGGTGGGCCAACCCGGGTCCGTGCGCTGGTCGAGCTTGTCGTTCACATCCTGAGGCAGGTCACAGGTCCAGCCTTCTACGATGGTCAGTACAGGGCCCTGTCCCTTCACGAGGTTCATGCGAATCATCGTTACGGGAACGTTGCCCTTGGAGACGAAGTGCAGGCTGTAGCCGCCGCCGCGGAAGTACTCGCGGTTAGCCGGGCACCATTCGGAGGCACCCATCATGGCCTCGATGTCGGCCTGGGTGGTCTCGCCTGTCTTCTTCATGATGGGGGTGCCATCGGGAGCAGTGGAGTGCATGTTGCCGTCCAGAGCGGTGGAGCCGGAGTTGATGAGGTGCATGATGCCGTCCTTGGCCAGACCTTCCATGGTGTAGCCGGTCACACGCTTAACGGCAGCCGGGCTCCAGTAGGTGCGGATGTCGGAGAAGCAGGCGGCACGTCCGGTGAGCTGGTGCAGCAGCAGCATGCACACGCCGTTCATGGCATCGTTTTCCGTGGCAAAGGGAATGGCCTCACGCGGACCGTTCCAGTCGAAGGTGCTGTTGAGCAGGGACTCCGCCATGTCGCCGTTCGGGTAGAAGTCCGTCCAGTGGCGCTGACCTTGGAAACCGCCGCAAATGGCGTTGAAGCCCAGCCCTTCCTCCTCGCGGTCGATGGTCTTGAGGTAGGGGTTGCCGTGCATCATGTCGCGGAAGATGATGGTCATGAGGATGCTCTCGCGCAGGGTGCGCTCCTTCTCTTCGGGGGAGAGCACGAGGTCGGGGCGGTTGCGATCCGGACCAATCTTCACGTACTTCTTGGCCCATTCCATGGCCAGCTCGAACTCGGCCTTGTCGTAGATGCCCAGCTCCATGCGGCGGCGAACCTCCGTCATGTCAACCGGTTGTACTCGCATGCCGAGGTAGGCTTCCCAGAAGGAGTGATCGAGAATGGACCCGGCTATGCCCATGGAGCAACCGCCGATGGAAAGGTAGCCCTTGCCGCGCAGGGTGGCAACGGTCAGACCGGCTCGGGCAAAGCGAAGAATCTTCTCCGCTACGTCCTCGGGAATGGTGGTGTCGTCAGCATCCTGCACATCATGGCCGTAGATGGAGAAGGCGGGCACACCCTTCTGGGCGTAACCGGCCAGTGCGGCTGCGAGGTAAACTGCGCCGGGACGTTCGGTGCCGTTGAAGCCCCAGATGGCCTTGGGCGTGGTGGCATCGGTTTCGAAAGTCTCGGTAATGTAGCACCAGCAGGGAGTCACGATGAGGGAGCAGCCTACATTGTTCTCTGCGAACTTCTGATTGCAGGCGGCAGCTTCGGCAGGACCGCCGATGGTGGTGTCGGCAATGATGCATTTCACGGGCTGGCCGTTAGCATGGGTCACATTGGCCTCGATGAGAGCGGCTGCAGCCTTGGCCATGTTCATGGTCTGGTCTTCCAGAGATTCACGAACACCCAGGCGGCGACCGTCAATCGTCGGACGAATGCCGATGGTCGGTAATGTATCGTACTTCATATACGGTTAATGGTGGGTTGAATTGATTAGGATTGGTCAGATGAGGTGGTGGGCTTGCGGAAGATGAGGCTGTAGAGAAGCACGACCGCAAAGCAGATGGCCGGTACAATGAACGAGGCGCGCACGGCAGCCGTGCTGGTGTCCAGGTTTATGTCCCAAGTGTTGTCGAAGTCAGCCGTCAGGTAAAGCCAGAAGCTCTCGGAGTCGCCGATGATGCTTGCCATCCACGGTGTGATGAGCGCACCGCCCAGAATGGCCATGATGAGACCGGCTGCGCCCAACTTAACATCTCGCTGATTGAGGCCGCCGAGGGCTATGCCGTAGATGGTCGGGAACATGAGGCTCATGCAGCCGGACATGGCAATCAGGCACAGCACGTTGGCCGAGAAGCCCATGCCGCCTATGCTGAAGAGAATGTCGGAGGGAAGGTAAATCGTACCGGCGCAGGTGGCAATGGCTGCAATGGCGAAGAGGCTCATCATGCCGGCAGGGTTGAACTTCTTCATGTAGTATGTGGCAACCCAACGGCAGGCTATGAAGAGAATGAGCGAAATGAGGTAGTAGGAGGCAGCTTCGGCCTTCGTTATTCCGAGCTCTTTACAGCAGTACACATTCAGGTAGGTCCAGGCGGCAATCTGTACACCCACATAGAAGAACTGCGCAATCACGCCGCACCAGTAGCGGGGCTGGCGCAGCAGCGAGAAGAGCATGGCGCGATAATCGCTCACGATGAACAGGTAGGCAATCGGACCAAGAGTGCCGCAGAGTACCCACACAATCTTGTTCATGTCGGGGAAGAGGAAGTAGAGTACCGTGAGCGGTACAATGGCGAACATCGCTGCGATGAGTACTCGCAGGCCACCGCGCTTGCTTTGTTCCTCTGTCGGAGAAGTTGCGGGTTCCTGTGTGTCTTTTGTGCGCAGGAAGAAGAGCCAGATGAGGAAGGCGATGGCGCAGAGCCCCACATAGGGAGCGCATACCCAGAAGAGCTCGGTGTGTACAATTTCTTTGAGCTGTTCTTCCGGCATGGCTGCACGTTCTTCGGCCGTGGCGGGATTGAGATTGCTGAGGATGAGCTGTTGGGCAAGCACGATGCCGCAGATGGAGCCTACCGGGTTGAATGCCTGGGCAAAGTTCAGACGGCGGACGGCCGTCTTTTCCGGCCCCAAGGAAATAACGTAGGGGTTGCAGGTGGTCTCCAGCACGGAGCAACCGCAGGCTACTACGAAAATGGCGATGAAGTAAATCTCAAAGCTTTGGTGGATGCAGGCCGGTATGTAGGCAAGCGCACCGGCTATGTATACACCCAGACCAATCAGCACCCCTTTTTTGTAGGAAAACTCTTCTATCAGGATGGAGGCGAAGATGGCCAGCACGGCGTATGCACCATAGAAGGCCACCTGTACCAGCGCGGCCTGCTCCTGAGGAATGGTAAAGATATTCTGGAACGCCGGAACGAGGTTGTCGGTCATGTTGTTCAGCAGGCCCCAGAGAGCGAAGCAACTCACGAGCATGAAGAACACAGAGCGAACCTTGCGCGGCACAACGGGAGTCATGTCACCTTTAGCATATTTGCTCATAGCGACCAGAATATCAGGTTGAGACGCTAAGTCAAGTCAGAAATTGGTATTTCTGATGTTATCACGACAGCTTCTCAGCGCATATAAAGCTGTTCATCGGGTAGGGCTGTGAGCTGTTGCAGGGATTTACCCAGATAACGGATGACCATGTAGAGTGTAATTAACAGCGGCACGCCGATGATGAGGTAGCCCATCCAAGTCATTTTGCTTACGGCATAATTGTATTGGACGGCCTGTTCCGCTTCGGGCAGACCCGGTACCGGCAGCAGGAAGTAAAGGGCCAGTGCAAAGTTGAGCAGAGCTGAGAAAAATAAGGAGCCGGAGGTCATGACGGAGGCTCTCTTCAGGATGTTTTCATACCTGTCCGTCAATCCTTTGTTTTGCACGACATTTTCGATGCTGCGAATATTGAACAGGGCATCTGAGTACACGCAGGCGCGCAGCAGGGAGCCTTCTTTACCGCCTTTTACCATCATGGCTCCTGCCAGCAATAAGGCAATGAGTGCCTCCTTGGCGGCGTACCACCACGGCGTGTCGGGGCGGATGGCGAGCGCCTCGCCGGTGTTGGCATAGATGGTCACGACCCCGGTGAGAATGGTGCCCAACAGCCCGAAGGCGGTCATGGCTTCAATTTTGCGCTCTGTTACCAGACTGTATATACCGCAGCCGATGGGCAGAGCCAGAGCCACGACCATGGCCCAAGTCGTTCCCAAGTGCCAGAGCTTATCTCCTGTGGCGGAACAGTTGTCCAGCACCAGTACCGGCGCCAGCACGCTCAGCAGGACATTCAGCAGACTTTTTGTGGCTTTGTCCATGGTAACAATGATTTATTTCATTCCGGCAATAGCGGCGGCCATGTCGGGGGCGCGGAAAGTACTGCTGCCGGCAACCAGACAATCTGCTCCGGCCTCAGCGCAGAGCGGTGCCTGAGTGCTGCCGATGCCGCCGTCCATCTGAATAATGAAGTTCAGGCCTTTTGCCTTGCGCTCAGCATCGAGTACACGAACTTTTTCCAGAACTTCTCCCATGAAGCTCTGTCCGCCGAACCCGGGTACCACGCTCATGACCAGTACCATGTCGAGCTCATTGAGGTAGGGAAGAACTTTTTCCACGGGGGTGGCGGGGTTGACGGCCAATCCGGCCTGTGCTCCGCCTTCGCGAATGGCGGCAAGCGTGGCGTGCAGGTCTACGGCTCCCTCACGTTCCACATGAATGGTAATCATGTTCATGCCGGCTTTGAGAAAGCGGGGAAGGTAATGGTCGGGAGCATCTATCATGAGGTGAGCATCCAGATATGCCTCAGCCGGCACACTCTTGCGAATGGCCGCACAGATATCGGGGCCGAAGGATATGTTGTCCACAAAGGAGCCGTCCATCACATCTAAGTGCAGCCAGTCGGCTCCGGCCGCGAGGGCGCGGGCGGCTTCTTCTCCGATGCGGCGGAAATCACAGGCAAGCATTGACGGGGCAATAAGCATATTGATATAAGCGTTGGGTGAGAATGTTGTTATGGGAAAAATACTTGTTGAAGTTGTGTGGTTGTAAGTGGCAGCGGGTTGTTTGCCAGACGTTCTGTGTTGACCGCGCCTGCGATTTCCTGCAGCGGTGCAATATGTAACTCTCCGGTGCTGTAGGTTAATCCGATGTTGCGGTATAACTCTGCAAACCATGCGCGGAACTCTCCGTTCTTTATACCGAGAAGTTCAGCCAGTTTTAACATTTTGTTGTGCAGATGGGAGTTGACTTCGGAGTTATTGTAGTGAAGTTCTGCAAGGCCGGGAAGGCTCAGAGCGACGGCATGTCCGTGGGGTATGCCATACTGTTGGGTGATTTTGTAGGAGAGCGCGTGCGCTGCCGTCGTGCGGGTGATGCTGATGCATTTGCCGGCAAGATACGAGGCCTCTGCCATCGCTGCGGCCGCATCGTTGTCGTCGGTATTGACGAAATCAACAAGCGAATTGCGGCAAAGTTCGATGGCTTTTTGAGCATAGATGTCGCTCTCGGGGGTGGCTCCGTGAGCCCAGTACCCTTCTATTGCCTGACAGAGAGCATCCATTCCGCAGGAGGCTTTGAGGTAGGCCGGGGCATGTGCCATGAGTTGACTGTCGACCAGAGCATAGTCCGGCATGACGGCAGCGGCATCGAGCGAATATTTCTCGCCGTTGATGTATACGACGGCAAATCGGGTTGCCTCGCTGCCGGTCCCGGCGGTTGTAGGAATGGCGACAAGCGGAGTGGTGCGGATGAGGGGAGTGGGGGCTTTGAAATATTGTTCGATATCAATGCCGTTGTCTGAGGCGGCGCGATAGAGCTTGGCGAAATCGATGACCGAGCCGCCGCCTATGGCGATAATGACATCCGCCTTTTCCCGGAGGCTGTTAATTGCCTTTGTTACGTCCTGAACGGTTGGGTTGGGTGTGATGGCGGAATAGGTCGTTACATCACAGTTTTGCAATTCTGCGCTCAGTTGTTTCTTGAGTTCATTCCGGCAACGCTCCGTGCAGAAAAGCAGAACTTTCTTCCATCCCCGTGCGGTGATAAGGCCGGACAGTTCTCCGCATGCTCCGGGGTAAACATAGCCCTTGCCTTCTTCGGTAAAATGCATGAAAGCCACTTTGTTTTCTATGGGCTTCTCCTTGGGGCGACCCAAATCAGAGCGCGAGCCGCATGCTACTGTAATTTCCAGCAGGGAGGTGCCGGAGCAGGCGAGAAATTGCGGCAGAATATGTTTGAGCTCTTTCGGGGTGTCGGCTCTGTAACAGTGGCCGTAGCCGCAGGCCTGAGCCAGTTTGCTAATGTCGAGTGTGCCGGCTACTGTGGGTTGCCCGCCTACGGAATCGTGAGCGGCATTGTTGAATACGATGTGGCGAAGGTTGGAAAGCCCTGCATTGCCGATGGTTCCGATTGCTCCCATGTGCATGAGCATGGCTCCGTCACCGTCCATACAGATGACCCGCCGTTCCGGTCTGGACAAGGCCACCCCCATGGCTATGGATGAGGCGTGACCCATAGCCCCGACAGTCAGGAAGTCTGCCTGATGTGAGTGCGTACTTCGTTCGAGGTATTCGTAGAGCTCTCTGGATATCTGCCCGGTGGTTGAGATGACGATGTCATCTTCTGCTAACATCGAAGCTACTGTGCAGATGGCTTCTTCGCGGGTCATCTGAGCGCGATTGGGGCGCTTGTTTCGTAGAGTATAGGATTCGAAGGTGTTTTTGCGTGCAATGAGAGCGTAGGGCTTGCTGTGCTGCTGCATGTAGGCGCAGGCTGCGCGAATTTGCTCGCCGGCTTCGGTCTCATCGGCAGAGAGTACAGAGTACGCTATGTTCATGGTTTCCAGCAGTGGCAGGGTGAGTTTACCTTGCTTTATATGCTGGGGTTCATCTTTTACACCGGGCTCTCCTCGCCAGCCAATCAGCAGCAATACGGGAATGCTGTAAACCTCGTCATCCATGAGGGATAAAAGCGGGTTTACGCAGTTGCCCTGTCCGGAGTTCTGCATGTACACCATGGCAGGGCGGGCTGTTGCCAGGTAGTGACCGCAGGCCAGACCGACGGCGTTTCCCTCATTGGCGGCAATGATGTGATGGTTGTCGTCAGTATGGTCGGTTATGTAGGCACAGATGCTCTTGAGCAAACTGTCCGGCACGCCGTAGTAGGAGTCGATGCCTTGTTGCCTGAGTGCTGTGATGAAAAAATCCGCTTTCATGGTGTGCAAGAGGAGTTAGCAGGAACCGGGAATAAGCGTGATGATATCCTTAATCTTCATGCAGCATTCCTCCGAGACTTCTTTGGCTCGATGGTGGGTGAGGATGCCGGTGGCGGCTTTCATCATAGCCGGGTAGGCAGCTCTGAGAAGTTGATTGGCATAGATGACGATATTGACTCCCAGTTCTGCCAGTTCGCTTTCGTACATGTGATTGAACGACGAAGGTACAACAACCAGAGGTTTGCGGTTGGGTAATTGGTTGTAGAGGTGACAGAACTCCTTAATCTCTTCGCCGTCGGCCTTGCGTGAGTGAATCATGATGCCGTCTGCACCGGCTTCCAGATAGGCTTTTGCCCGCAGAATGGCATCATCCATTCCGGCGTTGAGAATCAGACTTTCAATTCGGGCAATAATCATGAACGTATCTGTCACTCGTGCTGCATGCCCGGCTTTGATTTTTTCGCAGAAATGGGAGATATCATCCTGCGATTGTTTTACCTCCGTGCCGAAGAGTGAGTTTTTCTTCGGCCCGATTTTGTCTTCGATGATGACGGCGGATACACCGAGGCGCTCCAATGAGCGGACGGTGAAGACAAAATGTTCTGTCGGACCGCCGCTGTCGGCATCGTAAATGATGGGTTTGGTCGTGGTCTCCAGAATATCGTTAAGCACTTCGGCTCTGCCGGACGTGTCCAGATAGCCGATGTCCGGCTTTGCTTTTGCTGTCGATTGAGTGAGTGAGGAAAGCCAGATGCCGTCGAACTCGACTATTTTTCCGTTTTCGTTGACGGCTGCGTTTTCGACGATAAGCCCGCTCAATCCGTTGTGCGCCTCGCAGATGGTGACAATTTCCTTGTTTTCGATAAGGCGCTTGAGGCGCATGGCTCGGATGGCCGGAGTGGTGCCGATGCTTTTGAGCGCATGATTGAGGGCGGTTGAGGATATGCCTTCGGTATACGGAATATCGATGACTTCACCCCCCCATTGCTTCATGACTTCGATGATGCGCTGACGGGTCGTGGCTTGCGGGCCGGTTTTCCAGTCATCGCCGTGCAGTACGTAGTCCGGCTTGATGCGCAACAGGTTCGGTACATAATCCAAGGTTTCCTGTGCGACGACTTTGGTTACACCTTTGACGTTTTCTACGACGATTTTGCGTTGCTCCCAGCTCATGTAAGGGAGCCTTTTGTAGCTGGCGATGGCCTTGTCCGTTAAGAGTCCTACGATGATTTCATCGCCTAATTGTCTGGCATGTTCGATGATGTTCAGATGACCGGGATGCAGCAAATCTGCACTCATTCCTATGTAAACTGTTTTCATGCTGCGATAATTCTGAAACAAGACCTCGGCTTGTAAGAAGCTATATCGGAAAGGCTGTTAATCTTCTATGAGAGTGTGTGTACCATAGTCGGGTTGCTCTGTCAAGCTTTCTTGCCCTCAGGCGCTAACGAATCCTGTCAGCACTCGGAGAAGTGCGACATTGTAGGCCTTGCGTTTTGTTTTGGCTTGCATTGAACTTGAAATGCTGTACAATTACCCGCGTTATGGCAGACCGTACTTATACAGATCCCGTTCGAATGGAGAAAATCGTCAGCCTTTGTAAGCGCAAGGGCTTTATCTTCCAAGCCGCCGAAATTTATGGCGGTCTCAACGGTTGTTGGGACTACGGTCCCTTGGGCGTGGAGCTCAAGCGCAACCTGAAGGACTACTGGTGGCGCGTGCACGTACAGGAGCGCCCCGATATTCTTGGTATGGACGGCTCCATCCTCACGCACAATTCCGTGCTGGTGGCTTCCGGTCATGTGGGTGGTTTCTCCGATCCGCTTTGCGATTGCCTGCTGAGCAAGGAGCGCCTTCGCGCCGACCAGATTCCCGCCCAGAGCGGTGTTGCCCTTTGGTGGAAAGGTGCTACGACGAAGGATGGCTCATGGAGCACGAAGAAAGAGTTCTCGATGTTGATGCCCGAGGGCAACGAGAAGGAAGTGAAGAATGCCCGTCGCAGTGCTCTTCAGTATTACAGCCAGATTTCCGGTAAGAATATCCCCGTGGCGGAGCTGGAGCTGCTTGATGAGAGCACGGAGACAGTAACCGACAGCGTGCGCTACAACCCGGCCAATGGTTCCCTTGTGACGGAGGCTCGCTCCTTTAACCTGATGTTCAAGACCACCATCGGTGCCACCTCCGATGAGAATGATCCCGCCAGCATCGGCTGGCTGCGCCCCGAGACTGCTCAGAGCATCTTCTGCCAGTACAAGAACATCCTCGATTCCTCGCGCACCAAGATTCCCTTCGGCATCGCTCAAATCGGTAAGTCCTTCCGCAACGAGATTAATCCGCGCAACTTCACCTTCCGTTCCCGTGAGTTCGAGCAGATGGAGGTCGAGTACTTCTGCCGCGCCGAAGATGGTTTCCGCCTGACGGATGAGTGGCTCGAAAAGAGTCTGCAATTCTACGAGAATATCGGCATCTCCCGCGAGAAGATTCACATCTTGGATGTGCCGGAGGATGAGCGAGCTTTCTATTCCAAGAAGACCTACGACCTCGAGTACGAGTTCCCCTTCGGAGTGCAGGAGCTCATGGGTATTGCCTACCGAACCGATTATGACCTCGGCCGTCATCAGGAGGGCTCCGGTAAGCCCATGGAGTACTTTGATGAAGTTACCCGTGAGCGCTTTATCCCCCACGTTGTGGAGCCTTCTGCCGGCTGTGATCGCTCGGTGCTGGCCGTCATCTGCGAGGCCTACGATGAGGAGGAACTCGGCAAGGACGGCAAGAGTGACATCCGTACCGTCATGCGCTTCCATCCCCGTATGGCACCTATCAAGGCTGCCGTATTCCCGCTTCTGAAGAAGAATGCTGAGCAGGTGCGTATCGCTCGCGAGATTGAGGCTGAGCTGCGTCCCTTCATGAATGTGTTCTATGACGAGGCCGGAGCCGTCGGCCGTCGTTATCGCCGTCAGGACGAGGTCGGTACACCTTTCTGCATCACCGTCGACTTCGAGACTTTGGGTGAAGAGGGTGATCCCGAGCTGAAAGATACCGTAACCATCCGTCATCGTGACTCGATGGAGCAGGAGCGTGTGGCCATTGCAGACCTGCTTCCCTGGCTGCTGAAGAAGATTCACTGATGTTTATTTCTCAGCCCGCAGGCACTCTATGTACCTGCGGGCTGTTTTGTTACCGTTCAGAATGAAAGTCCTCACAACATTACCACCTGAACTTCAGGAGCAGGTTGCCCGTACTTTGTTGCCGGGTGAGCAGCCCGTATGGGTTGCTCAGCCTATACCGACTTTGGTGAACAGGCTGACCATTCCTGCTATCTTTTTTGCCTGCTTCGGCGTGTTTTTCAGTGCACTGGTATTTGTGGTAGGCGGGGTTGTGATGTTGCCGTTTCTGTGCCTTCTGACCGGAGTGCCGGTGGTCACGGTTTTTCTGATTAGGCGGCGCATGCGCAGAACGGTATATGTGCTTACGGAGCAGAGGGCATTCGTGCTGCGTCCCACTTGGCGAAAAGGCTGGCAGAGCTATGGCTGGCCGCTTGTGCCCGATATGATTAAAGAGCGTGAACTGCGTCCTGACGGTAGCGGAGACATCATTTTCGGGTATGAGAAGCAGCGCTCCGATGAGCACGATACGACTGTCCCCATGGGATTTTTCAATCTTCCTGATGTAAGGAAGGTGGAACAACTGGTGCTGGCCGTTGCGGCTGCACCCGCTGTTCAGCAGAATTGATTTTTTTTAGCCCTTTTTTGGGGGGCTCGTTTGGTCGGAAAGCATAATTCTTTAAGCCGATAAGCCGGCAGAGGCGGAGTCGGCAGGATGTTTTTGTGATAAATGGTGGTGCTCGATTGGGTGCTGCCTGTGATTGGTACACAAAAAAAACCACGCGACCGAAGCCGCGTGGCGTTTTGAAAAAAGAGGGATTCTTGCGGGCGAAAAGCCTGCTGGCGCAATTAGCGCTTGCTGAACTGGAAGCGCTTGCGGGCGCCGGGACGGCCGGCCTTCTTGCGCTCCTTCATGCGGGAGTCACGAGTAAGCAGACCCTGCTCGCGGAGCTGGGCGCGGTACTCCTCGTTAATCATCACGAGGGAACGGGCGATAGCCAGGCTCATGGCGCCGGTCTGGCCGTGGATGCCGCCACCCTTGGAGACGATGCGGACATCGTACTTCTTCATGGTGTTGGTGGCATAGAAAGGCTGCAGGACAACGTTCTG
>JAUNRC010000105.1 GCA_030535875.1 Akkermansia sp.
AATGGTAGATTGTAGATTCGCCTCGGCAAATTGCTCTTTTCCTAATTGTTCCAACACGTATTAAGCATATTACTCTGCTATGCGCAGATGTTGTCCGGCCACGAGGTGGAATACATCGCTGATTTGAATATTATTCAGTTCCCGCAGTCTGTCTACAGTTATCCTATGCTTACGCGCTATTCCGAAAATGGTATCGCCGACTTGAATTGTGTAGAACTTGTTGTCCTGTCGGAACGGAAGTTGAGTCACAGATATAATGGGTGGGTCGATTGGCGGCCCGATTTCAATATTGGTCGGTAGATATTCAATCTCGGATGGTGGGGGGATGTAGTAACCTTTGCATGTTGGCTCCGGTATTTCTACGAGGGTGGCATCTGCGAGGGAGGCAGAAAAGTATAAATCTATTTTTGTACACAGATTATCCAGAGCCTCCAGCAGATTTTTGTCTGATGGGGCATTGATTATAGATGTCGGTACATCATCCTTCACCGGCTCGATAGTCGTAGTGTCTTCAGGTGACACCGTAATAGGTCTTTCAGTAGGTTTCTCGGGAGGTTGCTTAATCTCGGGAGGTGGCTCTTTCTTGGGAGGTTTATCGCATGTATTTACTATCAGCGGAAGGAATAAAACGAATGAAACAGTCAGAATCATGGAGAGGATGGACACAACGGGATTGACATTCTTAGCGGCGTTGTTCAGTTCATCCTGCCACTCTGCTGCACTCTGCCAGCGTTTGAGGGGATCCGGATTCCGTGCTTTGTCTATTGCGGCCAGTACATATCGGGGGTACTGACGGCGAGCTATTTTGTTTGCGGTGAGCAAATCTGTATTGTACATAGGTTCCCTGCCTGTTATCAATCGATAACAGGTGGCCCCCAAAGCATACAAGTCGATGTGTGGCTTGGGAACATCATCGTAGCAGTTTTTTGATATTTGTTCAGGCGGTGCATAGCCGAAGGTACCAATTTGTGTTGCTTTCCTGTTTTTCGTGGAAATTCGGGCAGCACCGAAATCGATGAGTACCGGGGTGTCATCGGGGGTAATGATGATGTTCTCGGGCTTTATGTCGCGGTGTATCACCCCATATTCATGCAGGTGGGCAAGAGCTCCGAGCATGTTGTTTATGAAGGAGAGCAGGGCTTTGCAGGGTATGTTGCTGTGCTCGGGGTAGAGTTTGTGCAGGCTGATACCCTTCACCCGTTTCATGACGATGTAACCGGTGTTGTTGGCGTAGAAAGCTGCCAGTACCCTTACCACATTCGGGTGGTAAGGCAGATTGATGAGGGTGATGGCCTCCTTCTTGAAATTTTCCATCGACCAGTTGAACAACTTTACCCGGTTGGGGTAGGGTTGCACTGTTTCTTCATCGAATACATTGCGATATACGCAGCCCGATGGGAAATTCTCTTTGATGACCACTGTGTGGCCACTTGCTATTTCTGTTGCTTTGTATGTTATACCGAATCCGCCCATGCCGATTTTTCGCTCAATGACATAGCTGTTATTGAGTATATAACCTTCTTTCAAAGAAGTTGCGGGAGATATGGGAGAGTCCGATGGTGACATGGCTGAAATGTTGTGTTCAGTATATACTGACGACGGTAGAACGAATTTGTTGACTACTTTTTACGGCAGTAGATTGTATAGACACTCAGGTTATTGTCAAGTATGAGTTTGTGTAATTGCAGATATTTAGTCACGCGTTGGAACAATTAGAGGTTTAGACCTGTTTTGACAGCTAAATTGGAGCTTGTCGAGCATTTACAATCTACAATGTAGGAGAATGCAGGCTTACGCCTGTGATAAGCGAAGCCGGAATCACACTTACCGCCGCCCGCGCCTGAAAGCGCGGCCTGTCACGGCGACCCGTCTCGGCGTATCGAAGAGAAGCCGGAAGCAAGCGAGCGCAGCGAGACGCGAAGACGGGGGCGTGAACGGTGGTATAGGCCACGCATATCCGCGGGCGAAAGCCCGCCTAGTTTTGCACTTTGTAAATTGCAGATCATTGCCATCCCATAGAGGCTCGATAACGAGCCTCAGTGGCGCATGATTGCTG
>JAUNRC010000106.1 GCA_030535875.1 Akkermansia sp.
AAACTCAGGCAGCTAACATCCCCGTCATTCACGCGACTTTTTTGACGCAGTGCCAGAAATTCTTTGAGTCAAGGCGTGTGAAGTAACAATCAAACACACAAACACATACAGATAACAATGAAAAAGACAATCATTGCACTCATGGCTCTGGCCGGAGTTGCTAGTGCTGCTTCGGTAGGTTATAACAGCATGACCGATGGCCAGAAAAGCGATGTAGCTTTTGCCTGGGATTTCAGCGATGGTCAGGTAAGTCTGGATGTCGGCTCCATCGATATGGGTAGTAACAAATGGCCATCATCAGATTTCTTACTGACTTCCAGCGGTACGGCTCGTGTCGGTAAAAATGGCTCCGATCCATGGACTGCCCGTCTCTCCGGAGTTGGGAGTAGCTTTACCTTGAGTTTCGATGTTAACTCCATTCCTGATTATGGCGACTACTGGCCATCTGATGGTCATTATCAGGCAATTGCGACTTTGTATTCAGACGGAGCGGACACGTATCTCTTCAATAACATTTTGATTGGCTTTGACCGGAATAACAACATTGTACTGAAGACCAAAGGAGAAAATGATAACGGCTACGGTGGAGCGGGAGATCACACCATCGAAACCGGATTGAAAACAACCCAGATTAAAGATACTACCTTTACCCTTGTCAGTGACGCAACCGAAAAGATACTGACTCTCTATGTCAATGGTGAGAGTGTAGGGTCGGTGGAAAATTGGGTAGCAGGAAATGGAAAGTCTCTCGCTCCTACCGGGTTCCAGTTTGGTAGCGGATTCAGCGAGAAATGCAGGGCCAATGAAGTGGAGATGAGCAACATTACCATGTGGAACAAGGCTCTGAATGCTAGTGAAGTCTCCTCCCTCATCGTTCCCGAGCCGACCACAGCTACGCTGAGCTTGCTTGCTCTGGCCGGTTTGGCTGCTCGTCGTCGCCGCAAGTAACTTGCGTTTTAATATGTAAATAAAGTCAGGGAGATTCCCTGCGATGAGAGAGCCGCTGTCTGTAAGAGGACGGCGGCTTTCTGCTGCATAGGGGGGGCAGAGGGGGGAGAATAAAAATCCGCCGTCTGTAAAGGCGGCGGTTGAATATTCGCGGGGCAGCGCCCCGCCACGAATCCAAATTGTAAATGGTAAATCCGTAAATTGTAAATTATTTCAGCGTTCGTTCGACGCAGGCGTAGGCGCTGTGGTTGTGGATGGACTCGAAGTTTTCGGCCTCGATGCGGTACCAGGAGAAGGCATTGTAGCGCTCGGTTGCCACGGCGACGTTGCGGACGAGGTCTTCGACGAAGACGGGGTTGTCGTAGGCCTTGTCGGTGACGAATTTCTCATCGGGTCGCTTGAGGAGGCTGTAGAGCTGGCAACTGGCGCAACCTTCGACGAGGTCGATGAGGTCTTCAATCCAGACGGCAGCGCCGGAGAAGCGCACGGAATAGGTCACAATACCGCGCTGGTTGTGGGCACCGCGCTCGCTCATGGCCTTGGAGCAGGGGCAGAGCGTGGTGACGGGGACTTTGATGGTGAGGGTGAAGGTGCCGGGTTGATTGCGTTCGGCATCGATGACGAAGCGTACATCGTAGTCCATCATGCCCTCCATGCCCGTGACGGGGGCTTTTTTGAGGCGGAAGAAGGGGAAGTCAATCTCCACGCGGGCGCGCTGGGCGGGTAATTTGCGCAGCAGTCGGGCGGGCAGTCGGACGGCGGAGTGGACATCGAGGTAGCGGCGGTGCTCGTGCAGGGCCTCGACAAATCGGCTCATGTGGGTGCCCTTATATTGTTCGGGCAGGTCAACCATGAGGGCGAGAGTGGCTACGGTGGACTGAGTGCGCTCTTCTTTGTCGCTCACGACGATGGGGTAGCGCACCCCGCGTACCCCCACGCGATCAATGGAAATCTGGCGGGTGTCTCTCTCGTTCTGGGTATCTTTGAGCTCTTTCACGTCGCAGTCTTCCCTTAAAGATAAAAATAGAGGGAGCTTGCAGGCGCTTTCGCAGCTTACAAGCTCCCTTTAATCAAC
>JAUNRC010000066.1 GCA_030535875.1 Akkermansia sp.
TTTTTCGCCATTCCGCTGCAGCGCGGCCAGCAGAAACGCGAAGAACGCAGGCGCCGCCGGCTCAATCAGCTCCAGCAGGAACGGTTAGTTCGCGTGGAGACGTGGCTGCTTGCCGAGGAACTAGTATAGTGTTCGGCAATTAGGCAGACCTGCAATTTTGAAGATAGCCCCGCCTTGCGGGGCGTCATTTTTAATAGTGAGCTTAGTGTTTTCTGTCGGTATTGGTGGAAACGGACTCCGCCCTGTGAAGTGATAAAGTTCGAGGGGTGGTCTGAATCCCACTATCGAACCATCAGGCTACACTTGGAGACCATTTTGTGGCACAAATACAAAAAGCAACGGAGCAACGAAAAAAACAAGGCACAGATGTGCGGCAGAAAAAATAGGGTTGACGGCTCTGCATGAATGAGTTGCGAGGATGAAATAATGTAAGCGTCTCAGAGAGGCAAAAAAATTAGATTGACTCTCAAGGCAAATAACAGTAGTCTTAACATTGTCTCAGTCATCGGCTCATAACATTCTCAACATTATCACCAATAGCCATCAAACGAGGTACAACGCACACATTAGACTCTCACTTTGCCCGGTTTCGTTAATTTCCCGAAATTGCACTTATGAACACACTCTCTCATTTCCGCTGCGTATTCAATAGTTTATTGCTGACGACTTTCATTTTGGTTCAAACAAGTTGCGGCGGTGGCGGAGGGGGTGGCAGCGAGGCGGCGGCAGATGCAAACTCCGAACAGAGCGTGGGGAAAGCACCTCTCACCCTCATTCCCGGCAATTCTTCTTCTACATATACGCCGCAGAACGAACTTTCCGTCCCCGCGGCCACGCCTGCTCCTACCGGGTGCACCATCACCATACCGAGCCTTACAGACTCGAACGACAACGAGTGCCAAATCAGCTTCACCTGCAAGGTGGCAGCTCCCGGTGAGCCGGCGGGCTTCATTACGGCATGCAGTCTGACCATTCGCGACAAATCCGGCACCATCTTCACTCGCAATTCCTCCGTCACAGACGGCGAATGGTTCAACAATACTTACAGCGTGGGCGATACCATGAAAAACCTCTATATGTTATACGAGGATACCGACTCCGCAGACGGATTCAAAGTCGAGGTACGAATCGACCAACTCACCGTACTCAACCGCACGGACGACAGCAGCGGGAACATCCTTCGCTTCAACGGCAACATCAATTCCGGCAAGGCCAACATCATCATGAACGGCGTGACAAGCAACGAGCGCTTTGTCACGCTTGGCAATAATGTCGAAGTCATCGTCGAATATCACTGACTTTTCTGATAGGCTCTTGTCATTCTCGGAGTACTGTCTCCGGACTGTACTATGGGATGTTGTGCCACAATGGCAAAAAGGACAAATGTGGAATCGGTCAGAATGTTACACATAATCGTAAGGTTGAAAACAGTCCCGCCTATATCACCAACCGAATGTTTTTTCAAGCAGTTCCTGCAACATCGGGGTATACAAGTTATCTATCCTTAAATATAGGTAAAGGTGATATTGTTCTGCAAGTGATTGATAATCACCGATTTCGTTTTTTTTGTTCGGCTCGGCACCGATGAGTAAACGAAAAAAATACCCGTCCGAGAGGAGGTGGAGGAGGTTTGGTGGTCGGCGCTCGTTATGGCGCTGAATCCCCGTACGTGGCGGAGTATGTATAGAGGGCTCGGGTAGTTTTCAGTTATCGGATTGCCCCTGTTTGTTCCTGATGGTGGATTTGAAGAGGTAGCCGCCTATGAGGCAGAAGAAAGAACCGACAATCATGAAGAATATGGGGCCTCCCTTAGCGGACGGGGCTGGCAGGAGATTGTTCTCCGGCTCGCTGGGGTGATATAAAATGGTGACTTTGTCTCCTTTTTTCAGGTTTTGGTAATTAACGGCTGAATGGAGGCTCTTGCCATGTCGGTGATTGCCGTCGGCATCGGTGTATCGGACAACCGGCGTGTAGGTCACTCGAGTGCGGCGTGGGCTTTTTGAGCGTCCGCCGCCCTCTGTGTGAGTGGTTGAGATGAGGTCGATAACTGTTCCCTCGGCGTGGAGGCCGTGTTTTTGCAGATGATGGATGTCATGGCAACCATGCATTCCCAAGAGGAGTGCACCGGCCCCCATGAGGAAGATGAGGGTGGCTCCAAGATAATCGGTGAGCTTGCTGTTGCGTGGCATGGCGGGTGGGATGGGGTGCCGGGGGGCGGGGGGGGAAGTAGCGGTTTTCTGTCGTATTCTACCATATCGCTCGGTGAAAGCAAGCTCTGAGCGGGGTGAGAAGTTCATAAAAGTCGGAGCTCTGAGCTTGACCTGTCGGCCGGTTGCTGATATAAAAGAACTATGATGAAACATCTTATATATGCCGCTGCGCTGGGGGCGGCTGCACTTGTTGCCCCGGCGGGGGCGAGCGAGGAGGCTATTGAGCTCGCCGTGGGGGAGAGTACGCAGCTTTTCCTGCGGGGCAATCCGAGCACGGGGTTTGTGTGGTCCGTGGCGGAGTGCTCTGATGTGGTGGAAGTTGAGCTCGGATTAGAGCCTGCGCCTCCTTCTTCTCGACCGCTGTGCGGTGCTCCGATCCGAACGATTGTGACTATTGTAGGCAAGGCTCAGGGGCAGGGGACTGTCAAGTTGATTTACTCCCGTCCTTGGGAGAAAGATGCTCCGCCGTACGATACGCGAACTTTCATTGTAACCGTTAAATAAAGCTACTATGGGATTATTACAGAACCTGGCCGCTATGGCCATCCGTAAGAAGGTTGTTGCCGCGCTCGAGGCTAATTGCCCTCCCTCATTGAAGGAGGCTCTCGATACGCTGTTGGCCGACAATGCCGCCGTGAGCGCGATTCAGAACTTCGTGATGGCTCACATGAAGGATCCGTCGTCCATCACGGCCGATGCCTTGAAATCATTAAACTTCTCACCGGCTGTTGCTGCGCTGTTTGAGAGTACCCCCAAGCTGGCCATTTATCTCTCAAAGGTGGCCAAGGCCGGGGTACCCCGTGCCTGAGTGCGCCGGCCCCGACTTTGCCGAGAGCTCCCCTGCGCCGGAAGTGGGGGAGCTCTCATTATTTCGGTTTGGTTGATTATCGTCAAAATGGAGTAATTTAATCACCATATCTAAGTGGAGAATTGGGGGTGGGGAGCGTGTTTTTTTGCTTGACGCAGGCCATCAGGGGTGTATAGTAGAAAGGTACTCGCATATAGTGTATGAAGCTCAAACACAAGACACCTTTACCCAAGCGATTGATTAAGAGAAAGAAACATGGTTTCGCTCTGATTGCCTCGCTTACATTGATGATGCTGCTTACTCTCCTGGCCGTAGGTATATTGGCCATGGCATCGTCGCAGAACCGTATTGCCATGCAGACAGCCCTGCAGGCCGAAGCTCGTCAGCAGGCTTTGGTGGGGCTCGATGCCGCTATCGGAGAATTGCAGATGGCCCTCGGTCCCGACCGTCGTGTGACGGCCAGCTCCTCCATCACTGCGAAGGAGGAGGGCAGTGTGGCACAGCATATTTTGGGCGTGTGGGACAGTTGGTCCGGCCCCATTTACGGCAAGCCCATTGAAGGTGGTGCGAAAAACATTAAATCCACCTACGATCAGGGGCGTTCCAATATGTTCCGCCGTTGGCTCATCTCCTCACGCAATCCGAGTGAACTGACCAAGATGAGCTCTGCCAAATCCCTGGGCGAGCGCGACCCGGGTAACCGCATCTGCCTTGTGGGTGAGGGTACACTTGGCAGCCGTCTGACAGGCCGTCACTTGGTCTATGCTGATATGATTTCTATGCCTGCCAGCGGCAAGAAGAACAAGGCTTGCTTCGCTTGGTGGATTGGCGGCGAGAACCAGAAGAGTAAGATTACCATTAAGGACCCGGACGATACGAAGGTGCCGCTGGAAGTGTTGCGCCGCACGTGGAACACTCCCGGCCCCATGTTTGTGGACAGCGAGAATCTCGGTTTCCTGCCCTCCAAGATTGAGCAGCCCGATAAGTTGCTCACCATGGCCAGTCTGCCGCTGACGGTGTCCACCTCGCAGGATGCCGGCATGCCTTATTTCTTCGATGTGACCACGTCGTCCTATTCCTTGCCTATCAATGTGCGAACAGGCGGTCTGAAGCAGGACCTCTGCCTGTTGCTCAACAAGAAGTCGCTCAAGGGAACGGATTTCGAGGTGCGCTCCAATCAGGATTGCCCCTTGGTGGATAATGATGACGTGCCTCGTTGCACGGAGGAAAACTTCCCCATCGGTTCCTGGCAGAACCTGCATGCATTCTACAACTGCTGGCCGGATGGTACCGCTAAGGATAAGGACAACTTCACGGCCCGCCTGATTGGTGATGTGGATGATTGCTACACCCGTATGAGCGGTGCTGCTTATAAGCACCAGCAGCCCGGTACCCTGACGGACAATCCTGACAGTCTGAACTCCGGGGGCTCGCGCACCATCTTTGAAGGTCGAGCCATGTTGGAGCAGGATAGTAAGCACGCCGGTTATACCCGTACACCGGTGATGTTGGCTTTCCTCAGTACTTTCGGTCTGGTGACGGAGCCGAACTCCAAGGGTGCCGTCGCTCGTGACAATCAGGAGAAGTGCTATGACCTCAGCGTGTGCTTTGCGCCCATGTTCCTGTGGTGGAACCCCTACAACGTGCCCATGAAGATTCGCGGCAAGCAGCTCTGGTCACAGTCGCTCCCCTACAAGGCCTCGTGGATGCAGACCTTCGGCTTCCCTCAGAATCGTACGGTTAAGGGCTGGGATGACTTCATCTGGGGGCAGCGCGGCCTGAGCGAACTCGGCTCGGACTTCGGTGAATATTTCCAGGCATCCATGCAGGACCCGACCGGTGATATTGAGTTCAAACCCGGCGAAATTCTCTTCTTCTCGCCTGCTCAGGCTCGTCAGAACAAGAACTCCTCGGACTATTCCAACCCTTGGGTGCCCGGCTACAACCCCAGTGCCGTGGCTGGTTACAAGGCTAAGATTTACTACAATGACGGCGGTACTCCCCGTCATGATGACATTGCCGTAGCGACCAAGACAAATGTCAGTGAGGGTAAGTTCTACGTTAATATCCGCATGGGTAAGAGCGATGTTAAACTTAATCGCCATCCCGACGGCTATTTCTTTGCTCCTCGCAGAGATGAGGCCATCACCCTTTTCAATGGTTATAACGGCATTGACGAGGCCTCGACGAGTTATAGCGATACCGGCATCGGTAAGCGCGCCATCAGCCCGCACATGGGCTTGCTCGGATGGTACGACCCGGACGATACGGAGGTCAATACCGTGGTTTGCGATAAAAATCGTAATGACTCTACATGGAGTCTTGATGGTAGCCAGAGCGACCCTGACGTGCCTTACTTCATTGCAGCCATCGGCATCGTTCCCAAGACGGCTAACAGCAATATGGATTCCCGTGCGTTCTCCGATAAGGATTACCGCACCAAGAGCTGGCAGCACTCCAGCCCCGCCTTCTGGGGTAGCATGATTATCAAACCTGATGACCAGCAGCGCCAGTACCATCCCTACCAACTGGCAGCACTTGATGTAGGCGCCGGTATGAATGCCTGCCCGATGGACAGCATCGGTCGCAACGGTATGCTGGGTATCACCAGCGATGGTGAGCAGGTGTCGCTCGTTTCCGTACTTGAGCTGCCGGTACACCCTCCGTTCTCACTGGCCGGTTTCGCCGGCATGCGACTGCAGCCCGGTTGGTACGACTGTGGTGCTAAGTCCGAGTTTGCCAATCAGGCGAATATGCGCCGCATGCAGTACCAGAGCGGTGTGCCCGGAGTGGGTATAGGCAATGCCTTTGCCGATCCCTGTCTGCCGGCTGATGAGGTGTATGTGTTCCATGAGAACGAAATCTTCGACCAGGTCGGCGGCAATGACCGCGTGTTCGGTGACTTCTATGACCATGGCCTCATGATTAACGATGCTCTGTGGGACCGTTGGTTTTGCTCCTCGGTTTCCGACATGCCTGAGAAGAAGGGCAAGAAGGAAGCCCGTCAGGTGCTCTCCGACTTCCTTGAGGGTAAGGAGGCTCTCCCCGTGGCCCGTTATGTGAAGAGCCAGACCCCCTATAAGGATGCCGATATCGTTAAGCGCCTGATGGAAGATGACGGCTGGAAGTACATTGCCCAGTACCTCATGATTGATGGCGGCTTCAACGTGAACTCCACCTCCGTGGAGGCCTGGGCCTCGGTCCTTCAGGGGCTTGCCCGCCGTCAGTTGGTGACCAACTCGAGTGGTCGTCTGGCTCTGGTGGAGCCCGGTAAGTCCGACAATCAGGTGCTCTTCTCCCGCTTCATGGTATCTACCGCCGACAAGAGCATCGACTCTCTGGGCGGTTACAGCATGATGCAGGGCTCTACTTCATTGCGACAGGGCAACGGCATGATTGCCGCCTGGGGTGATGTGCGCTCCCTTGGCTCCGACCAAATCCGTAGGCTCGCTGAGGAAATCGTAAAGCAGGTGAAGGAGCGCGGACCCTTCCTCAACATGTCCGACTTCATCAATCGTCGTCTGGATACCAATCAGCAGCACGCCCTTACCGGTGCTCTGCAAGCTGCAATCGATGCCACCGACATCAACGAGATGTTCATGGATGAGAAGTCCACTCCCATCAGTGGCGGTAAGCTCTATAAGTTTAAGGAGGCGGAGGAGGGTTCCATCTACACCGCCGCCCCCGGTTACCTCATTCAGTCCGATGTGCTTGCCTCGCTGGGCAACATCCTGACCGTGCGTGACGATACCTTCACCGTGCGCGCCTACGGTTGCGTGCGCAATGCCCGTAGAGCCATTCTCGCTCAGGCCTGGTGCGAGGCCATCGTGCAGCGTACCATGGATTACGTCGACCCTTCCAATGCTCCCACCGATTGTGAGTACGACCCTGAGGGTAAGGCCATGAAGGGCAAGGGGCTGACGGCAGCCAATAAGGTGTTCGGCCGTCGATTCCGAGTGGTTTCCTTCAAGTGGCTTGACGCTTGGGATATCTGATCCCCTTCACCGGTCTGCAAAAGACTTGCACATTATCCCTGCCGTGGTCATCATCGCGGCAGGGATTTTTGATGTGGAGGTGGGGGAGTGCGGCGAATGATTGAGAAAGTCTGATATTGCACTTATATTCCATTGACGGATGAGGATGATTCTTTGTGCTTTCCGGGGTGGGGTGCCGCAGCGGAAATCTTTGCGTCGGGAATCGGATTTTGCTTGACTTTCATGGCGTTTCGCGCTACGCTTGCCCCGTCAGAACAGACACATCTTATTATTATGTCTCGCAAACCCATTATTGCCGCTAACTGGAAGATGAACATGGGCCCGAAGGAAGCCAAGGCTTTCCTCGCCGCGTTCAAGAATGAGAACACCTGCGATATCGCTGTGGATAAGGTAATCGTTCCTCCTTTCGTGACGATTCCCGCCGTTATGGAGACCCTCGGTGAGTGCAAGTGCATCGGCGTGGGCGCTCAGGACGTGAGCGACCGCGACAACGGCGCTTTCACCGGTGAAATTTCCACCGCTATGCTCAACGAGCTGGGCTGCACCTATGTGGTGCTCGGTCACAGTGAGCGTCGCCAGTACCATGGTGAGACCAATGGCTACATCAACAAGAAGATTAAGAAGGCCCTTGCTGCCGGCATTTGCCCCATCTACTGCATCGGCGAGACCCTCGAGCAGCGCCAGGGCGGCGAGCTTGAGACCGTGCTGAAGTCCCAGGTTGTGGAGGGCCTTGAGGGCCTGACCCCCGCTGAGGTTGCCGGCCTGGTCATCGCTTACGAGCCCGTGTGGGCCATCGGTACCGGTGTGACCGCCAGCGCTGAGGACGCTCAGTCCGCTCATGCTTTCATCCGTGGCGTGATTGCCGACACCTTCGGTGCCGAGGCTGCTGAGGCCGTGCGTCTGCAGTACGGTGGTTCCGTGAAGCCCGGCAATGCCGCCGAGCTCATGAGCCAGCCTGACATCGACGGCGCCCTTGTGGGTGGTGCAGCTCTGCTGCCCGACTCCTTCGCCGCCATCATCAAGGCCTCCGTGTAAAATCGGGTATATCCCTTGTTTTTCGTTTTCCCCGTTGCCGTTCAATGTCGGCAACGGGGGAAATTTTTGTGATTTTTTGGGAAAAAGTCGTTCGTTTGGACTTGTCAAGGGGAAATGTCTGTGCTATAACCCGCCCACCTTAATAATTAATATCCGATATTATTTATGGCACTCAAACCCGTATCTCCCAACTCCCCCGCCCGTCGTGGTGCCGCTCGTCGCGCACCTTTGCAGTATGGTTACGGCTCCGGCCTGACCCCTGCTTACGTAAAAAAGACCAAGTCTCATGCCGGACTGTGGGTATTCCTCCTCCTGGCTGCTGCCGGTGGCGCTTTCTATTACGTATACACCCACCAGAATAAGCCCGAGGTAAAGGCTCCGCGCGTTATCGTCGTGGGTGAGGCTCCGTCCGAGGCTGCTCAACAGAACAAGCAGGACCGCCCCAAACAGACAGCGCTCGGTACCGTGGCACCCGTGGTTGAAGAAGAGCCTGTCTACGAACCCGAGCCCGAAGTTGAGGAACCTCAGACTTACAAAAGTGCACTCGGTTCCGACAAGCCCGAGTAAACATCAGATTTTTCTTCGTTTTCAGCAGGTACCTGTGCTTTATGGCATGAGGTGCCTGTTTTTTTTTTGTTGTTAGGGGGTCGGGCGATGTTTTTATGTTTGACTCCGCTGAGCAGGAGGAGTAATATATGCATACTCACTCACACACACTCTCTCTTATTACATGAAACTTAGACTTAAAACTTTTCTGTCGGCACTTCTGGCATGTTCTTCGCTTGTTCAGGCAGAGTCTACCATTGTTTGGGCGAATGGGGTTAGCGCTGAAGGCGGCTGGTATGATGTCAACAAGCAAAATAACGGTACTGCGTCAAAAAAGTCGCGTGAATGACGGGGAGGTTAGTTGCCTAAGCTT
>JAUNRC010000107.1 GCA_030535875.1 Akkermansia sp.
CCTTTTGCAGCTCTGCTGCGAGTTCGGCTTTTTTGAGGTCAAGAGCGGGCTGCATAGCGGCGAGCTCATCGGCCACGCTGAGCGCGTCCGCGTCTGTTTTGATTGTGTTTTTTGCTTTCATTTTTGTGCTTGTTTTTGTGTTTTGCTCGCAGATCCAAATCAGATTTGCGAAAAAAGGGGTTAATCCGGCATCATGGCGCGGCGGGCAGCCGGCGCCAATGAACCCATGGGAAGCAGCTCTTGCTGCACCGGTGTGCGGCGTTCCTCTTTCTTGTCAAGGATGGCCAGGAATCGCACCCATGCACCTTGCTTGGCGGCATTCTCTTTGAGCCACCGCATGAGGGCGAGAGCGTCACAGATTACCACGCGGCAGCACCCGTGCTGCTCGCTTTTGTACTGGATGGCCACCTCTGCGGGCTCGCTGCCCGCCGTGGCGTAGATGCCACGGCGGTGCCATTGCAAGCGGGCGAAGATGTCACCCAACTGCTGGGCGGCGGCTACGCTTTTGGCATTGGTCACGCAAGCCCCCTTCCCATGCGGCACAGAGCCGCGCTGAAGTGCTGTAAATCTACGGCGGCACCATTGAGGCGAGCCTCCGCCACGGCCAGGCGAACAATGGCCAGCAGGGTGCCGAAGCAATTTTTCCTTGCCAGTGCGTGGACGGTGCGCTGAATGTCCGGCGTGGGGGCGGGCAGTTGGAATGCCTGCCAGATGAGTGCCACGTCATTGGCCGTGGGTGTGTCCGGCAGCAGCTCAGAAAGCCCGCGCCGCTTTAATTGGTCAAGCTGGCCAGCGTGCGGGCTGTTCGTGAATTTGGAGCCGTCCAGGTCAGTGACAAGCAGCACCACGCCGCAGCCGGTCAGGTCATGCAGGCGGCGCACGATGTCAAGGGCGTCCGCCCCCTGCTGTCTATCCAGGGCGAGGTGGGCTTCATCTACAATAATGAGGTGACGCGGGGACAGCGCCGAACGGACAGCGCGCTGGGTGGCTGCCAGGGAACGGCAGGCGCTACCGGGCAAGCGCAGGGCTGTGGCCAGTTCGCGCAGAATGCCGGACATTGTAGGCTTAGGCAAGAGCTCCACCAGAATGGTGGTTTCCGGGTAGCGTTCCCGGTAGGCGCGGGCGGCGGTAGTCTTGCCAATCTGGGAGACGCCCACCACCATATTTATGAGGCGGGCAGCCTTGGCGCAGTCGCACGCATTCCATACACGCTGCATGATTTCGGTGGGTATGTACTGAGTATTGCCGGCCATGGCAGCAGATGCCTGGGCGGTGATGCGTTTGCGCTGTTCATCCAGCTTGGCGAGCTGCCGGGCGGCGTTGCCCTCATAGCTGCCGCGAATCAGGCCGCGAAGTACCTTTTCAGAGAGCCCGAGCTGGCGTTCGGCTTCATTGAGGCTGCCGCCGATGGTGGGCAAGAATTCACCTGTGAGCCATTGGACGGCGGGGTGGTGTGTGGTGGTAGTGATTGCGTTTGTCATTGTGTGTGTCATTGGTTATGGGTTAAATGAAAGTGGGGGCATCGTAGCTGCTGGGCAACTGGTAGTCATCGGCAGCGCAGAGCGGCTGCGGCATGGGGCTCCGCGTCTCGCTTGCTACGCCCACACAGGTGGTGGCGGCAGAGCGGCGGCGGGATTTTCGCAGCTGAGCGGCATCTGTTACGGCGAGCGGGTCAACCTGTTCACCAGCCAGAATGCGGCGGTTGTAGTCCATTTGGATGCGGTGTTCGGCGGTATCGGGAGCCACCATATTCTCAATGCGGGCCAGCTCATCTGCGCGGCGTTGTACCATATCACCGAACATGCGGAGTCTGGCGGCTTCATCCTGATGCTGCACGCGGTGCTGGCGCTGGGCAACGCCGCGCACTATGTTGCGTTCATCCATCACGAAGAGTGCCTCGGAGAGAGGGTTGAGCACGCCATACCACTGCTCAGAGCTTGAAAGCCGCAGCTTGCAGCCGCTTGCGGTAATTACCTCATCTGTGAACAATAGTTCGCGGTGGTG
>JAUNRC010000067.1 GCA_030535875.1 Akkermansia sp.
ACGAAACAGCGGAAAGTCAATAAGAAATCCCGACATCGAAATGCGTTTGCCCTGTTTTCTCCAAAAGAAAACTCGACAAAAAACAAAATAAATGATAACATACACTTACATCCTTCTGGCCTCACATGAAACATCTTCTCATTTTATTTCTGACTTTTGCCGGCATCGTGCTTGCTGCAACAGGCAAGGACTTTAATACTGAATTGAAAAAACAATTGGATGAGAGCGGCTATACTCCCGGATGCAAATTCCATATTTCCTTTTCACTCTCCGACCTCCCTCTCAACAAGTCGGCCATGAAGGTCTCCGACAGATGCTACATCGTCAACGAAGCACACCGCTACTGGGGACTCAACTCCGACACAACCAACAGAATTTCACCGACAAAGGGATGGTCGCATAAGATGAAAGACGACAAGAAACACGTCTACATCACAGAACCGAAAATCATCCCCCAACTCTGGGTGCAGAATCATGAAGGCAATAACCGAGGTTACCGTCACACAGGTGCTCACATCAACGTCGAAATAAAATGCAACGGCAAAAGCTCCGTCATTAAACTCTCATACGCCGGAACGGATTTCTCCGATACCATCGTGCTGAAAGACACCGCACTCGATGCCGGAGAGTTCAGAGTCAACCCCGGAGCCACCGTCAGCGACCCGAAAATCACGGCTGAGGGTAATAGCATTCTGGGCTTTGCTCCGACCACTCTCGGTGCCATTGTGCTGGGGGCAGCCGCCCTGCTCTGCCTGTTTGTCATGGCAGTGAAGCGCTGACCGAGCTAAACCGTCCTTTTTTCCCCGCTGGGCCTTGAGCCCGGCGGGGATTTTTTTTCGGCAAAATATGATGGTTCTAACTTCTTGCCGGAAGTGATGACTTTGCGTAAACTCGGAGAATGACTCCACCTACCCATACCCTTACCTCCGCTGCCGGAGCTCCCATCGCGAACAATACCGACAGCCTCACCGCCGGAGCACATGGTCCCATGCTGTTGCAAGATACCTGGCACTTGGAAAAACTCGCACACATGAACCGCGAAGTTCTGCCCGAACGGCGCATGCACGCCAAAGGCTGGGGCGCTCACGGTATCTTCACGGTCACGCACGATATAAGCTCCCTGAGTTGTGCCTCGATTTTCAGCAAAATCGGAAAAATCACCCCCGTATTCGTCCGATTTTCCACAGCAGCAGGCGAAAGGGGCTATTGGGATGCCGACCGCGATATCCGAGGTTTCGCCGTAAAGTTCTACACCGATGAAGGCAACTGGGACCTCGTCGGCAACAACACCCCGGTATTCTTCATTCGCGACCCGCTGAAGTTCCCCGACCTCAATCATGCTCTGCACCGTAATCCCCGGACCGGCAGAAAGGACGATACCGCCAAATGGGACCTCTGGACTTCATTGCCCGAGAGTTTCCATCAGGTTACCATCACCATGAGTGAGCGCGGCATACCAAGCGACTTCCGTCACATGCACGGCTTCGGCAGCCACACTTATTCCTTCATCAATGCCGACGGCGAGCGAGTATGGTGCAAGTTCCACTTTGTCTCACAGCAGGGCATCCGCTGCCTGAGCGATGCCGAGGCCGCCATCCTCAACGGTAAGGACCCCGACAGTGCCGGGCACGACCTCTTCTGCGCCATTACCTCGGGAAAATATCCGCAGTGGAAACTCTGTGTGCAGGTCATGACACAACAACAAGCCGAGCACTTCCCTTTCAACCCCTTTGACCTCACCAAAGTGTGGCCGCACGGCGATTACCCGCTCATCGAAGTCGGCATGCTGACCCTGAACCGCAACCCGGAAAATTATTTTGCCGAAGTCGAGCAAGCAGCCTTCAATCCGGCCAACATTGTGCCGGGGATAGGTTTTTCGCCTGACAAAATGTTACAAAGCCGCCTTTTTGCCTACGGCGATGCACAGCGCTACCGACTGGGAGTGAACCACGACATGTTACCTGTCAATCGCCCGCGCTGTCCCTTCCACAGTTTTCATCAGGATGGGCGCATGCGATTTGACAACAACAAAGGCAGCCTCGTGAGCTATGCACCCAACAGTTTCGGGGAATGGAAGGAACAGCCCGCTTACCAAGAACCGCCCTTCCCGACAGACGGCTTCGGTGACCGATATTCCTTTACCTGTACGCCGGATGATTACTTCTCCCAGCCGCGCGCCCTCTTCAAACTCATGGAGGCCGATAAACGACGCGCTCTTTTCGACAACACGGCCCGCTCACTCAGCGGGGTCCCCGATTTCATCATTCGCCGCCACCTCAATCATTGCTATGCCTGCCACCCCGACTACGGACGCGGCGTGGAAAAAGCCTTGGAAGCTCTTGCAACAAGTGCTCCACCTGCCCGATATTGAGCAGGTGGAGCACATGAGAAATCATGCAGCGTTCAGCCGCGGCTTATTCCTGCGGAGCCTCTTCAGCAACAGGCGTCTCAGCGGAGTCGGCCTCAATGATTTCCTCGTCATCTTCCTCATCATCGGGGATAACGAGAGTAATCTCCTGAATAGCCTCCTTGGCGTTGAGAGTAATGAGCTTCACGCCCTGAGTGGCACGGCCGGTCTCGCGAATGGTATTGACCTTCATACGGACGGACTGGCCGCCGGAAGTCATAATCATGAGTTCATCGGCATCCGTGACCGTGGTAGCGGAGACTACAAGACCGGTCTTTTCGGTACAATTCATGGTCTTAATACCGATACCGCCGCGGCTCTGCAAACGATACTCGGCAAACTTGGTACGCTTGCCCAGACCGTTCTCGGAAACCACCAGCAGGGAGTAGGCCGAGCCGGAGCTTGCAACCACCTCATTCTCTTCCGTCGGTTCCTCCTCAACTGCGGTTTCATCAGCCTCGTCAGCAACAGCGGTTGCGGTTTCGCCCTCAGGCACCACAGCCATAGCCACCACGTAGTCGCCTTCGCGCAGCTTAATGCCGCGCACGCCGATGGTGTTGCGGCCCTGAGCACGCATCTGGCTTTCGGAGAAACGGATGCTCATACCATTATGGGTCACAATGATGACATCCTGCTCGCCGGTGGTGAGTACGGCATTGACGAGGGAGTTGCCCTCCTCGAGATTGATGGCGATGATACCGGCCTTGCGATAGTTCACAAAGTCATTCAGTGCGGTCTTCTTCACCGTACCGTCCTTCGTTGCAAATACCACATTGCCGGAGCCCTCCGCGAAGGTGATGTCCTTACCATCTTCGCTGACCTTACGCTCCAATCGCAGAATGGCGGCGATGCGCTCCTCGGCCTGCATGTCAAGCAGGTTCTTAATGGAACGGCCCTGAGCACTGCGGGCTGCCTCATCAATCTCGTACACGCGCTCCACGTACACACGACCGGTGTTGGTGAAGAACATGATGTAGTCATGATTCTGAGCGGCGAAGAGGTGCTCCACGTAGTCGTTGGCATCCTTCTTGCTCTTAGTGGTAGCGGCTTTGATACCCTTGCCTCCGCGAGCCTGCAAGCGGTACTCATCGGAATTGGTACGCTTAATATACCCACTGTGAGAGATAGTCACAATCATGGAGTCATTGGGGATAAGATCCTCAATGGCCATGTCACCCTCAAAGGGAATGATATGGGTCATACGCGGCGTGGCATACTTCTCCTTAATAGCGCGCAGTTCATCCTTCACAATGCCGAGCACGCGGCTCTCATTGGCGAGAATATCAAGGTAGTCCTCGATAAGCTCCAACAACTTCTTGTACTCGTCGGAAATCTTATCGTTTTCCAAAGCGGTGAGCTGGTAGAGGCGCAGATCAAGAATGGCATTCACCTGACGTTCGGTGAACACATAATCATCGCCCTGCACAGAAGGCTGGCTATGAATGAGAATACCCAGTCCCTTGGCCAATGCCACAGGGAAGCGGAAGGCCATCAGGCGATTGCGGGCATCCTCACGGTTGCGGGAGTCGCGGATGATGCGGATGAACTCATCGAGGTTCGCCAGGGCGATGAGGTAAGCCTCCAACACTTCGGCACGGTCTTCAGCCTTGCGAAGCAGGTACTTGGTTCGGCGCACAATCACCTCGCGGCGGTGCTCAACATAGAAGTTGATGGCATCTTTCATCGTGAGCACCTTGGGACGGCCCTCATGAATAGCCAGCATGTTGACGGCAAAGGACGTATCGAGGCTGGTGAGCTTATAGAGCTGATTGATGACCACCTGCGGACGGGCATCGCGCTTGAGCTCGATTTCGATATAGTCGGTCAAGTCACGCATGCCGGCAATATCGGTAATCACCTTGTCGCGGCTCAACTCTGCTATGCGTTCCTGAAGAACAGCACGGTTCACACCGTAAGGCACGTCAGAGATGTGCAGGAACTCACGGCCGTTCTCATTAGTCACAACCTCAATCTTACCGCGCATACGCACACTTCCGCGACCGGTGCGGAAATAGCTATCGATGCCCTTGTAACCCAGCACATAGCCGCCGGTGGGGAAATCGGGTCCCTTGATGTAAGCGCGCAGTTGCTCGGCGGTGATGTGAGGATTGTCAATATAAGCGCACACACCATCCACCACTTCACCGAGGTTGTGAGGAGCCATGTTGGTGGCCATACCCACGGCAATACCCTGACCGCCGTTCACCAGCAGGTTGGGGAATGCGGAGGGGAACACCACGGGCTCACTGGTGCTGTTGTCGTAGTTAGGCTGGAAGTCCACGGTGTCCTTATCGAGGTCATCCATGAGCGACAGGCCCAAGTGGCTCAGTTTAGCCTCCGTATATCGGTAAGCAGCGGGCGGGTCACCTTCGGGGGAACCGAAGTTACCCTGACCGAGCACCAGCACATCGCGCATGTACCAAGGCTGAGCCATGTTCACCAGCGTGCCGTAAGCCGAAGCATCACCGTGCGGGTGGTATTTACCGATAGTGTCACCCACAATACGACCGCACTTCACCGTTCCCTTGGAGGGAACCAGTCCCAGCTCATGCATGGCATAGAGCACACGGCGCTGAGAGGGTTTAAGACCGTCACGAGCATCCGGCAGGGCACGCGAAATAATCACGGACATGGAGTAATCAAGGAAGCTGCGAGAAACCTCCTCAGCCACGTCTACCGGGCGAATTCTTGTTTCACTCATAATTCAGTAAAAATCGGTTAGGGGTTACACATCGAGGTTACGGACGTTGAGGGCGTTGTCCTCAATGAAACGGCGACGGGGCTCCACAAGGTCACCCATGAGAATGGAGAACATCTTGTCAGCCTGAACGGCATTGTCATCATCCAGACGTACACGCAGCAGTTCGCGCTTCTCGGGATCCATGGTCGTGTCGTACAGGTCCTTAGCGTTCATTTCACCCAGACCTTTGAATCGGGTGATTGTTACACTGCGACCGCCGATTTCGAGCACACGGGTGAGAATATCGGGCACATAGTTAATGGGAGTCACCGTGTTGCGGGACTTCTCCACCAGTTCGAACACAGGCTCACCATCGCTGAGCAAACTGTCAGTAGCAATACCGAGCTCCTCCAGGCGAGCCAACACGCGGGTGATAGCCTTGGCCTCGTGCAGTTCATGCAGCAGGGCGCGGCGGCTGGGGCCCTCGCGCACGGGCAGCGGGTTGGCGGCCAATTCTTCCTCTGTTGGTTCACCGAAAAGGAAGAGGTCGCGGTTCTCATCGGAGAAGGCGGTCAGGCTGTCCATATCGCCGAAGTACTGCACTTCCTCATCGTTACCGCAACGAACTTTCACTAAGTACTGCGGGAAGTTGCCGGTAGCGGCACGGTGGCGCAACAGATCGCGGAAATCACCGCCATGACCGGCCACGCTGCCTTCATACTTCTGAAGGGAAATAAGGGTCTCAAGCACACCCATGAGCGAGTCGGCATCGAACTCCATGCTCTGATCAGGCGTGCGCAGAACCACATCACCAGCCCCCAGAGAAATGAGCTTACGGTTGAGCGATACCTCATCCTGCACATACTGCTCGACCTTGCGGTGAATCACGCGGTAGAGCGGCGGCTGAGCGATGTAAAGATAACCGGCACGCACCAACTGCGGCATGTGGCGGCAGAAGAGCGTGAGCAACAGCGTGCAGATGTGAGCGCCGTCTACGTCGGCATCGGCCATCAGAATAATCTTGTGGTAGCGAACCTTAGACAAGTCAAAGGAGCCCTCACCTTCACCGTCACCGATGCCGGCACCGATGGCAGTAATAATGTTCTGAATGGTCTCGCTGCCCAGCGCCTTGTCGAGACGAGCCTTCTCCACGTTAAGAATCTTACCGCGAAGCGGAAGAATGGCCTGGGTACGACGATCACGAGCAGTCTTGGCCGAGCCGCCTGCGGAGTCACCCTCCACAATGAAAAGTTCGCACTTCTGCGGGTCGCGGTTGGAGCAGTCTGCCAACTTACCGGGCAAACCGCCACCCACGGTCATGGCGCTCTTACGCACACTTTCGCGGGCCTTACGGGCGGCCTCGCGAGCACGGGAGGCAATCAGACAGCGATCGATAATGGTGCGAGCCACCTGCGGATTTTCCTCGAAGAACTCCTTGAGTTCCTCGTACACCACGCTGCTCACCACGCCTTCAATCTCCGTATTGACCAGCTTATCCTTAGTCTGAGAGGAGAAGCGGGGGTTAGGCATCTTCACGGAGATAACAGCCACCAGACCTTCGCGCACATCGTCACCGTTCAGGCTGGGGTCTTTGTCCTTTAACAGATTGTTGGTCTTGGCGTAGTTATTGATAGCACGGGTCAACGAACTGCGGAAACCCGAAAGGTGCGTACCGCCGTCAGCATTGAAAATGGAATTGGCATAGCACTGAATCTGGTAGCGGTCGCTGTCGTTGTACTGCATGACCACATCCACGATCACATCATCCTCCATGGTCTTGCCGTCGTACTCCACCTCAATGTGGCGCACGCCGCTCATGGCGATGGGCTCCTGAGTGATAAGCGTCTTGTTCTCACCCAACTGCTTAACGAACTCACGAATGCCGTCCTTGTAGTAGAAAGTCTCCGTACGCTCCTGACCGCTGCGCTCATCCGTCAGTTCGATGACAAGACCGGGGTTCAGGAAGGCAAGCTCACGCAGACGGCGACCCAGCAGGTCAAACTTAAACTCCGTGGTGTCGGTAAAGATGGTCGGGTCGGGCAGGAAGGTGATAGCCGTTCCGGTCTGCCCTTCGGGGCAGGTCCCAACCACATGCAGCTTCTCCGTTGTCTTACCGCGCTCAAAGGTAATGACGTGGCGCTTACCGTCACGGCGAACTTCTGCCTTGAAGAAGTCCGAAAGAGCGTTCACACACTTGGCACCCACACCGTGCAAACCGCCGGAGTACTTGTAAGCACCCTGCCCGAACTTACCGCCCGCGTGCAGATTGGTCAGCACCAGCTCCACAGCGGGTATACCGAACTTCGGGTGCATGTCCACGGGAATACCGCGACCGTTATCAATCACGGAAATCGTGCCGCCCTCATGGATTTGAATGATAATCTTGGTGCAATAGCCGGCCAGGTGCTCGTCGATAGAGTTATCCAGCACCTCAAATACACAGTGATGCAGGCCGCGCTCATCAGGATCGCCTATGTACATGCCCGGACGCTTGCGGACAGCCTCGAGGCCCTCCAGCTTATCAATCTGCGCCGCGCCGTACTCTTGCTGTGCTCCGGTCGTAACTACCGTCTCGGTGTCCTCGGGAGCCGTGGTGTTTTCAGTCATACGGCGGCCATTATACGCGCGTATACGCGCGCGTCAATTATATAATATGTCATTGCGGCCATTTTTTACCACAATACGCCCTGTAGCGCGTCTTATCCCACAATCCCTATTCCCCCAGCCCCACACCACATTACAGTGCCTACAGGGGCATACAGAGCGTTTTATGACGACATTTCAACACACACCACACTTTACCCTTTTCAACGGTGACATTTAAGAAAAACTCTTGCATAACCGCCCCTGATAAGCTATACTCAGAGCGAGGATAATCATGAATACCGAACTCATCGATAAAATTCGCCATTATGTTGTATCTCACATCAGCGAGTTCCATGAAGCACGAGTAAACAATTTGAACAAGCTAAAGCTAAAGAAGGTTCTTGCTCACAAGAATCCATACCTGTTTCGTGCAAAAGATACTGAAACGGCTGAAAGTATCGTTCGGACGATTGGTTGATGAGTTCAAATCAGCAAAAAAAACACTGAGAACCAGTCGTAGTAACATTCGAGTTGAGGCAGTTAATGGCTGTTGTTATGGCAAAGACAGAAATCCGGACAAAGGCGACTACTACAAGTACTGCGGTCAAGACTTTTGGGAGTTTATATCAGGAGAACCGGAATTATACACTGAACTCATTGAACCGCTCGCAGCTGACGCTAAGGTCAGAAACGACGAATTCAAAAAACAATACAGCATAAAAATCAATCTTTTTGTGCGAGAGTTTCTGGAATCGTTCTGCAGAGAAGACGGTTCTATTGACTGGGAAAAGATTGTAAAGTTCAATTCAGGAAGAGCTTAAGCATGGTTGTGAACATTCAGGATATGTACCCCACCATATCTACCTTTTCCGGAGCCATGGGGTTGGACAACGGTTTGGAAAAAGCCGGCTTTTCCATACGTTTGGCAGTCGAAATAGAAAAGGCCATGTGCGCCACCATTCGACAGAATAAACCAACCTTACCCCTCATATGAGGTGCGACCCGGGAACGGCCGGAACGAAAATCGAATTTTTTAGGGTGGTAA
>JAUNRC010000019.1 GCA_030535875.1 Akkermansia sp.
GCTCCGCGCGGACTTTCACCGCAGTGCGCATATCGCGTCGGTCGTACAGCAAAAATCTCCGCCGAACCACATCCGGCGAAGATTTTCATCATTTTTACTCTCAGTGAGCTTACTCACCCAGCACGCTGGCGAGCATGGAAGCCACGCCTCGGAATGCCGCAGAGACCATGCTCTGTCCCGGGTCACGAAGTGCAACGGGAGCACCTTCATCACCACAGGAACGAGTCTCGATATCCAAGGGAATGCGACCCAGCAAAGGTACACCCAGCTTCTGAGCCTCGCGCTCACCGCCGCCTTCACCGAAGATATTATAAATCAGTCCATCGCTCGGGCACACAAAGTAGCTCATGTTCTCAATGATACCGAGAATGGGAGTCTCGACGCGCTGGAAAAGACCGACAGCCTTGCGAGCATCGATAAGAGCCACCTCCTGCGGAGTGGTAACAACCACCACACCGGAGAGGTCAACAGTCTGCACAATCGTCAACTGAATATCACCGGTACCGGGAGGCATATCAAGAATAAGGAAATCCAGACCGCCCCACTCCACATCACGTAGGAACTGCTGAACGTAACGAGTAGCCAACGGGCCACGCACGGCAACGGGAGAGGCCTCGTCAATCATCAGCCCCATAGAGAGCAACTTCACCCCATGAGCCTCAACCGGCAGGAACTGCTCCTTGTCAGAACAACCGGGGCGCTCCTTCGTGCCGAACATCAGAGCCATAGAAGGGCCATAAATATCAAGATCCAAGAGGCCTGTCTTGTAGCCCAACTGAGAGAGAGCCACTGCCAAATTAGCAGAGACGGTACTCTTGCCCACACCACCCTTACCGGAAGATACGGCAATAACATGCTTTACCCCCGGCACGCTGGACTTCCAGTCTGCGGGATCGTCATTGGCGGCGGACTTATTGCTGCGGGGTGCATGGTGCTCGATATTAACATCGAGCTTTTTCACGCCGGGCAGTTCCTTAACTGTCGCCATCACGTTTTCATAAATAAAGCGGGGTACATCGGCATTCTTACTTTCGATAAGCAACTCCACCACAACTGCACCTTCGGGAGAAACGGTGACATCTTTCACCAATCCGAACGATACGATGTCGCGGCTGAAACCGGGGTACTTTACCGTCGTCAAAGCGGCGCGAACAAGCGCCGGAGATAATTCAGGCTGACTCATATTTAATAAATTAAATTAAAAATCTGATAATTAAGCGTCCTTTTTCTTGAAAAGAGTCCAAGGCATGATGATGGCATGTACCAGCCAGGCAAAGCCGGTACAAAGTCCGCGGAACACCTGAACAGCCGGACGAAGTGCAGCGTGTAGACCTGCATATTTCTCATAGCAGATGCTCAATGCAACAATCGCAATAATGATGGCGAACTTCGGACCAACGGAAAGGTGCCAGTGAATGTCCCAGAATGTCGACAGAGCATTGGAAATCGTCATGACAAAACCAACGAAGCCCACGAGAATGAAAGCGGTATATCCGAGAATGGGGTGACGGGCAATGATGTCAATGCACCAACCGGCTACAATTCGCAGTGCTGCAATACCGATGAACACACCCAGACAGACCACCCAGATGTGCAACTCTTCAGGAATACCCTTGGAACCGGCTACCACGCCAACAGCGGCAACCACATTATCCAAAGAGAGAGAAAGGTCCATCAGCTCAATGCTGCAAATGGTAGCCAAAAATCCCTTACCGGCTGTCTTGGCTGCTGCGCTGGCTGCGCTTTCCTTTTCCTCAACATGCTTGAACTGCAAGTGCTCACAAGCAAGATAAATGAGATAAAGAGCTCCGAACCACTTCACCCACTCATTATGCATGAGCCACGAAACCAGAGCCAGCGCAATACCACGGAAGAGGTACGCCCCAATCAGCCCCCAACGAAGAGCGGCTTTCTGCTGATGGCGGGGAAGGTGCGAAGCCATAGCCGCAATTCCGAGAGCATTATCCACCGAGAGCAGGCCTTCGATAAGCACAAGGCTCATAATGACCATGCCGGCATCCATCAGAAAGAGCGTCCAGTTCTGCGATACAAGTTCAAATGCAGTTTGCAAATCGGCGATAGGCATGCGCCGAGCCTACCACATCTCTTCAACAAAATCAAGTCCAAGCTCTGACTTGCATGCGCTTTTTTTACAGGCGCCGGTGTGCTTTTGCTTGCACCGAACGAGCTTTGGGCATATAATGGGCGCACATGAAACGCATACTCATCACCGGAGGAACCGGCTTTATCGGAGCCAATCTCTGCCACAGGCTCATTGCAGAAGGACATCGTGTCATTTGTCTGGATAACAACTACACAGGTACTCTTTCCAACGTGAGCGACCTGATGGAGCACCCGAACTTCACATTTGTTGAGCATGACGTTATCGAGCCCTGGGACTGTGAAGACCCCCTCGACCGCATCTACAATCTTGCCTGCCCGGCCTCTCCGCCTTTCTATCAGGGAGCGCGCTCTATTTTTACAACCAAGACCTGCGTTCTGGGAGCCATCAATATGCTGGAACTGGCCAAGCGCAAGGGAGCACGCATTCTTCAGACTTCCACCTCCGAGGTATATGGCGACCCGATTGTTCACCCCCAACACGAAGGCTACCGCGGCAATGTCAATCCCATCGGCATCCGTGCCTGCTATGATGAGGGTAAGCGCTGCGCCGAGAGTCTCTTCTTTGATTACAACCGCCACGAAGGGGTAGACATCCGTGTTATCCGCATTTTCAACACCTACGGCCCCTACATGAACCCGGAGGACGGCCGAGTAGTCTCCAACTTCATCTGTCAGGCACTGCGCGGAGAAGATATCACCATTTACGGTGAGGGACAGCAGACCCGCTCTTTCCAGTACATCGACGACCTCATCGAAGGCATGGTACGCATGATGGAAAATGAACAAGGATTCATCGGGCCGGTAAACATCGGCAACCCCGGAGAATTTACCATCCGTCAGTTGGCAGAGTTGGTCCTTGCCAAAATTCCCACCGGCGGCAAGCTGGTATTCCGCCCCCTGCCCGCCGATGACCCGACACAGCGCCGCCCGGACATCGCGCTTGCCGCAGAGAAACTGAATTGGGCCCCAACCATTGTCCTCAACGAAGGACTTGACAAGACCATCGCCTATTTCCGCAAGGCCATCGGCCTGGAAGATTGACCCATTACCATCATCCCAGCATGTCACACAAAGATTTGATTGAACAAATACAGAGCCTCAAACAAGAGCGCAATGCCATCATTCTGGCTCACAGCTACCAGCGCCCGGAAATTCAGGACATAGCCGACTTCGTGGGCGATTCCCTGGCGCTGGCCCGCAAAGCACGCGAGACGGAATGCGATGTTATCGTGTTCTGCGGTGTGCACTTCATGGCCGAGACCGCCTGCATTCTCAATCCCGACCGCAAAGTACTGCTGCCTGACCTGAATGCAGCCTGCTCACTGGAGCAATCCTGCCCGGCTGATGAATTGGCAGCGTTCCTTGCAGCTAACAGCGACAAAAATTATTACGTTGTCGCCTATGTAAACTGCTCCATCGGAGTGAAAGCACTGGCCGACGTCATCGTCACCAGCGGCAACTCGCAGCGTATCATCGAGACCGCCCCTACCGACCGCCCCATCCTCTTCGTACCCGACCGCAACCTCGGAGCATGGACCTCTCGCAAAGTCGGCCGAGAAATGACGCTTTGGAACGGCGCTTGTCATGTTCACGAGCAATTTACCCGCGACAAGGTTCTCGAATGTAAGGCACAACATCCCGGAGCCCTCGTTGTCTGCCACCCCGAATGTCAGGAACCCATCCGCCTGCTGGCTGACCACATTTGCTCGACAGAAAAAATGATTCCTTTCTGCCGCGAAAGTGAGGCCGGTAGCTTTATCATCGTTACAGAGAGCGGCATCCTGCACCGCCTGCGCAAGCTGGTGCCCGATAAAGAGTTCATCGGAGTCGGAACAGAAAAATGCTCATGCGCCGAGTGCGAATATATGAAACTCAACACTTTGGAAAAACTCCGCAACTGTCTGCGCGACATGAGCCCGGAGGTCAAAGTGCCCGAAGACCTGCGACTGCGCGCTGAAAAGCCCTTGCTGCGCATGCTCGAACTCTCCAACTAATCCATGGACATCGCCCCGTACATCCTTGCTCAAGGCAACTGGATTTCCATGGCTCAGTTCATGGAACGGGCGCTCTACGATGAACAGGGTGGCTACTACAGCAAAAACATACAAAATATCGGATTACGCGGAGATTTCTCCACCTCCGCCACCATGTGTGACCTGCTGGCCCGCCGCATTGTTCTTCAATGGCGCGAAAGCTGCAAGGCTCACGGCAAACGCCTACCCATCATCGAAATAGGCGGCGGTAACGGCGATTTAGCCATGGCCGTCTGCCGCAACATGTCGCTCATCGAAAGACTGTTCTCGCGCTATTTCATGGTAGATCGTTCCCGAGCTCTGCGAAATTTGCAAGGAATGGTAGGCGGACATTCCGTTACTGTATTCGACACTGTGCCGAAAGCACTCCGCAAATGCAACGGTCGGGCATTCATCTTCAGCAACGAACTACCGGATGCCTTCCCGGCTCGCCAATTCGTATTCCAAGGCGGAGAATGGTTGGAACTCGGACTTGCAGTGGTGAATGGACACATTGTCCGACAGGCTGACCGCCGTCCCCTACCTTCATCATCAGCCTTCGGCCGCTGGGCTCAGGAAGGTCAGATTATTGAAGTACACGAGAGCTACTTCAAATGGTACGCCGAATGGCACGAACTTTGGAAAAGCGGCACACTGCTCACCATTGATTACGGTCAAACCAACGACAAAGTATACTACCGACGCCCGCAAGGCAGTCTGCGCGGCTACAAAGCACACACGCTGCTGACAGTTGATGAACTGCCGGCAATGGCCGGACATTGCGATATCACAGCCGATGTCAATTTCACCGACCTCATCCATCTCGCCCAAGGCAGCCCCGCAGATATCATTCGCTACATGAGCCAGCGGGACTTCCTGCTTCCCCTCGCTAACCCCGACATCGCGGAAGAAGCCCACCTCATTGCCGTCCCCGGTGCGGGTAACTATTTCAATGTGCTGCTGCAAGACCGATTTGATGCCTGAACACATCAACATTAACGGTGAAATAATCACACCCGACAATCTGTCGCAATGGAAAACAGACCGCTCCGGGATTGAAGCTGATTTAGCTGCATTTCTGGATGAATGGTTCTCCGACAGTCCGGGCATCACCCTTCAGACAAGCGGCTCCACAGGCCATCCCAAAATTATAACCGCCGACCGTGAGTCCATGCGAGCAAGTGCTCGAATGACATGCGACTTTTTCGGACTTACAACCACCTCAAGCGCGCTTCTCGCTCTACCCCTCCGCTACATTGCAGGTAAAATGATGGTGGTGCGAGCTATTATCAGTGGTTGCAGGCTCATCATTCAAGAACCCAGTTCCACCCCGTTGGCAAATATCAAAACAAAGGTTGATTTTATTCCGATGGTCCCCATGCAGGCCATCACCACCCTGCAACAGACCAACGGCGAGGAGCAACTTTCACGTGCACGCTCCATCCTATTGGGCGGCGGGTTCATCGACCCGGAGCTGAGTCAAGCACTTCAACACATCCCCTCTCAGATTTTTGCCTCCTATGGCATGACCGAAACCCTTTCACACATAGCCCTGCGCCGTGTGAACGGTAATGCTGCCGATGAATGGTACACCCCTCTGCCCGGAATTGAAATTTCTCTCACCCCGGCAGGAACCTTACAACTCTCTGCCCCCAAACTCGGCATTCAGCACCTCACGACTAATGACCTCGCGGAAATCAACGCCGAGGGGCGTTTCCGCATACTGGGACGGCGCGATTTTGTCATCAACAGCGGAGGCATCAAGATTCAGGCAGAGGAAGTCGAACAACAACTTCGCTCCGCCTATAAGCTCAACCTCATCATTGTACCGGCCCCCCACCCCGTTCTCGGACAATGTGTAGCCCTCGTTTGGGAAGGCCCCACCTACGCGGAAGTTCAACTCCGACAAGCCATTGCCACCCTGCCCGAGCGCCAACGCCCCCGCCTCATTCGGCACCTTAAACAACTTCCCTTAACCGCAACGGGTAAACCTGACCGCCGAGCGGCCATTGATATTATTTCAACAAACAAACTATAACACGTCACCCTCGAACTGACTTCAGCAATTCGAGGGTGCGTATTGATGAATTGTAGTTTATTGTCTCTTTTACCAAGACTTTACTTCCGGGTGATTAAGCACCTGCTCAATCACCGGAGCCATATCATAATAACGATACTCAGCCAATCGACCGCCGAAAATAACATTCTTCTCAGCAGCAGCAAGAGCACGATAGCGATCGGCTAATTCCGTATTAGCCGCATCGTTCACCGGATAGAAAGGCTCACTACCTTCGGTCCATTCTGTTGAATGCTCCTTAGAAATAACAGTCTTGGAATTGGCGTAAACGGCATCACCGAAGCTCTCGAAGTGCTTATGCTCAATTATGCGGGTATAAGGAACACTGCGCTCAGTATAGTTCACAACTGCACAACCCTGATAGTTCGGCTTGTCATGCACTTCCTCAACAAAGTAAACCGTACGATATTGCAACTTACCATAACAATAATCGTAATACTCGTCAATCTTACCGGTAAATACCACCTTATCCGCCAATCCCTCCCAGTACTCACGACGAGCAAAGAAATCTTCATTTACTCGGCACTCGATTCCTTCAAGTAATTTCTCGGTCAGTTTATTATAGCCACCGATGGGAATACCCTGATAAGCATCGTTGAAGTAGTTGTTATCATAAATCAAGCGCACAGGCAAACGCTTAATGATAAAAGCCGGCAACTCAGTACAGGCACGTCCCCACTGTTTCTCGGTATACCCCTTAATAAGTTTCTCATAGATATCCCGCCCCACAAGGCAGAGAGCCTGCTCCTCAAGATTACGCGGAGCCTCAATCCCCTGAGCCTTCATATCAGCCAACACCTCAGCACGCTGCTCCTCAATTTTGGCCGTAGCCTGTTCAGGCGTGGTTACACCCCACATCTGATAAAAAGTATTCATGTTAAAAGGCAAATTATAGAGTTTGCCCTCATGCATAGCCACCGGTGAGTTGGTATAACGATTAAACGGCACCAAATCATTCACGAAGTCCCACACCTCTTTATTGGAAGTATGGAAAATATGTGCACCGTATTTATGCACGTTAATACCGTACTGCTCTTCGCAATATATATTGCCACCGAGCTGCGGTCGCTTGTCAATCACGAGACAAGTTTTGCCGGCCTTACGAGCCTGATGCGCAAAAACAGCACCAAACAGGCCGCTACCTACTATAAGATAATCATATTTTGACATTTGATTAATTTAATGGTAAAGTAAACCTCATACCAAACAAGCGCAAACAACGCTTGCCTCCTTCCTTACGAATAGAGAATATACGTTGCATCGTACTTGTTCCGCCCTTACGTAAATACGGATAATCAAGCGGACGACGATACAACAACTGCACATCATGCCATTCACGCTTGCGAAAACAACTCGGAACCAACTCCTCAAGCGGACATAAACGCTGCATAAGCTCCGAACAGGATGTCAAATAATCAGGCAGGGTCTCCGATATCCTCTTACGATAATCGGCTTGGAAAGAATGGAACACTCGGCGCAGCAATAATGAACGGCGCACACGATCTTCGGCAGGAATACTATCGAACAAATCCTGTTGCAGCTCAACTTCTCTCACAACGGCCCATGCTCCCTCCTCCATACGACGAACACTCGAATTCGGGTTATCCTCCCGATAATGGTAAAGAGAACGCGGTGTAATCACAATGCGATTGGCAAGAGCCCATGTTCTCATGCCAAACCCCAAATCCTGAAAAGAAGCGCGAGGAGTCTCGCTGAAGCGAATTCCCCGCTCTATAAGCCACTCACGGCGATAAATACCTGACCAAATAGCCGGACTACCCAAAAGAAATTGCGGAAGCTCAGTCGGGGCGAATACTCTTCCCTCGACAATATCAGCATACTTGCGGCCGGGACGACTCTTCAGTTCTTTCTCTCCGCAATAATCAGCCTTGGCAATGTCCGCCCCACTCTCTTCAGCCAATCGCAATAGTGTAGAAAACATATCCGGCTCCACCCAATCATCCGGCTCCACAATTCCCACATAAGTGCCACGCGCAGCAGCCATACCGGCATTCATAGCCTTGCCATAACCGCCATTGGGTTGATGAATCACACGAAATCGGGAATCAGCAGCAGACTGAGCATCAAGCTCGTCCGGAGAACCGTCAGTTGAACCGTCATTCACGCAAATAAACTCAATTCCCTCGCAATCCTGAGCAGCGAGAGAATCCAAACACACCCGCAAATAACCACCGCTGTTATAAACAGGCACCACCACACTAAGCTTGGGCAAACTATCAGTCACACTCTGCTTATAACGCAACATAGTATCATTGTCAATCTAATTCTAAACATATCCAATCCCCAATTTGAAAATACAATAATAAACAACCCTTCCGTCATTTGTGTCAAAATCGTCACACAGTACTGTAAACAAAAAATCACATTTTTCTTGTCAAAAGAAAAGCGACATGGTAAAAGAGGGGCGTATACCATGGAAATCTACTACGTTATCTTTGGCATGCTGGCTCTTCTATCGGTCTTCGGTCTGATAGTCGGAGTAAGTAACGACGCGTGCAACTTCCTCAATTCATCTATCGGCTGTCGTGCCGGCACCTATAATCAGGCTGTAGCCGTTGCAGCCGTCGGTGTACTCCTCGGAGCCTGCTTCTCCAGCGGCATGATGAGTGTAGCCCGCAACGGCGTGATAGAACCGGCCATGTTCACCTTCCATGAAGTCATGATACTGTACTTGGCTGTCATGGTCGGCAACATCATTCTGCTCGACACGTTCAACACCCTCGGCCTGCCGACATCAACAACCGTTTCTCTCGTATTCTCCCTTCTGGGTGCGGCTATCGGCATGGCTATCTACACCAGCGGCGAGCTCTTCACCTGCCCTCTGGCAGACTATATCAACGAAGAGCGTTGCTTCAAGATGATTGTAGCCATCTTTGCCTCAGTCGCCATTGCGTTCACCGTAGGCTCTGTGGTCATGTGGCTTTCACGCCTCATCTTCTCGTTCCGTTTTCAAAAGATGTACCGCCTCATCGGCCCGTTATGGTGCGGTCTGGCATTTACCGCCATCAGCTACTTTATTATCTTCAAAGGTCTGAAAGGCAGCGTATTTAAAGAAGATATCCAAATTCTTGTCGAACAGGGACTTACTGCCCCGATTGTCATCGGAGCCGGCATTTTCTGGGTTATTTTCTCTGCTGTGTTACAATATATCTGCAAGATTAACACCCTCCGTATTGCTGTGCTGGCCGGCACCGGTTCGCTGGCCCTCGCATTTGCCGGCAATGATATGGTGAACTTCATCGGCGTGTTCATGGCTTCGAAAGATGCCTTATTCGATCCGGCAGTCACCCCCGATGTCGTCAACAGCCTCAAGATGGGCGAAATTCTGGCCGGTGACGGCGCGGCGGCCAGCACCACCTACCTTCTCTCTGCCGGCCTGATTATGGTAGCGGCCCTCTTCTTCTCCAAAAAGGCTCGCAAGGTGACAGAAACCGAACTCAAGCTTTCATCATCCAACACCGGAAAAGAACGCTTCGGCTCGAGCCAGCCGGCCCGCATCATCGTTCGCACGGCTATCAATACGGCTCGTTTCATAACCTCCATCACCCCCGGCCCGATTGCGCGCTTTGTCGGCGAACGGTTCCGACCGCTCACCGCGGAAGAAGAAACAGGCGCGAACTACGACATGATTCGAGCCTCGGTTAATCTCACCATTGCAGCCCTTCTGATTTCCGTAGGTACCGATTTAGGCTTACCCCTTTCTACGACGTACGTTATTTTCATGGTATCCATGGGTACATCTCTTGCAGACCGTGCATGGGGACGCGACAGCGCCGTCTACCGCATCACCGGTGTACTCACCGTAATTGCCGGTTGGCTGTTAACAGGTGTTGCCGCCAGCGTAGCTGCACTTATAGTTGCTCTCATTATGGCCTATGGTGGCACATGGGGCATGATTGCCATGCTTATTATTGCCGGTGTACTGCTCATTAAATCCACCTTCTTCACCCACGACGACAAGCAGGAAATCCGCCTCATTGATGTCAATAAGGATGCCTCCGTACACGAGTTCGCCGCTGCTGCCGCCGGCCGACTGGGCCGCATGATCGGCATCTACAAGGCCATGGTAAAAGCCCTCCTTGAAGAAGACCTCGATGACCTTAAACGACTCCGCAAAAAGGCCCGCTCCATTAAGAGAGACCTGGAGGTTATCAAAGAAAATGAAGTATTGCCCACCCTGCCCACCATTCCGGCAGATTTGGCAGACCGCGGACAACTCATCTTCCGCATAACCGAAATTTCAATCACCACATGCGAACGTCTCTCCACCTTGGTAAAGGCAAGTTACAACCACATCGACAACTTCCACGCCGGATTAAGTCGACAACAGGCTAACGACCTGCTCACGCTTACGGAGAAAATCGGGCGCTTCTACCCCAACCTTATCGACATGCTCAAGGCAGGAGATTACGCCGGCATCAAAGCCATGCTCGAAACCACCGAGCAACTCAGCGATGACTTTGCCGACTGCATCACGCGTCACCTCATGCACAGCACAGCCAATGAGACAGACATGCGTAACGGCATACTCTACCTCACCCTGCTCAACGAGACCCGTGCCATGGTGAGCCACGGCTTCGCCCTCATCCAGCGCATCCGCGAACTGTACGAGGGTTAATACAGCTCTGATTATAACAACTTCTCAATCTGCAATTCCGGGTGAGCTCCCATAAGTTCACCCGGGATTTTTTACACAACGTCATAACTGACAAAAAACCTTGCATGCGGTTAGCTTATACGATATACTTCCGCGCGTCATGACTGAATTGCCCAAGGCTTACGAACCAACTGTTGTTGAAGAAAAATGGCAGACCCGCTGGCTGTCTGAAGGCTGCTTCCATGCTGACCCTCAATCCGATAAACCGGCTTACAGCATCGTCATCCCTCCGCCCAATGTAACAGGTGTGCTGCACATGGGTCATGTTCTTAACAACACAATTCAGGACATCCTTGCCCGCCGTGCCCGTCAGGAGGGTAAAGAGGTACTCTGGCTGCCCGGTACCGACCACGCCGGCATCGCCACACAAGCCCGCGTAGAAAAAGAACTCGCTAAGGAAAACCCGCCCCGCACGCGCTATGATGTCGGTCGCGAAGACTTCGTTAAAATGGTTTGGGAATGGAAGGAGAAGCACGGCGGCATCATCATTAAGCAACTCAAGAAGCTCGGTTGCTCTTGCGACTGGGAACGCGAGCGCTTCACCATGGACAACGTATTTGCCCCCGAGGTAGCCCGTGCCTTTACCGAGCTTTTCAAAGAAGGCCTTATCTACCGCGGTCGCCGCATGGTCAACTGGGACCCCGTTCTGCGTACAGCTCTGTCCGACGAGGAGGTAATCATGACACCCTCCAAGAGCAAGCTCTACACCATACGCTACAAGTTAGCAGACGGTAGCGGACAATTACTTGTCTCCACCACCCGACCCGAGACCATCATGGCCGACGTCGCCGTCGCCGTCAATCCGAAAGACCCCCGCTTTGCCCACCTCATCGGCAAAACCGTTCTTCGCCCGTTGGTCGAAACAGAAATCCCGATTATTGCCGATGAGCATGTTGAAATTGACTTCGGCACCGGAGCTCTTAAAATCACCCCGGCTCATGACCGTACCGACTTTGAGGTCGGCATGAAAAACAATCTGGAAATCATTGACATCCTTACCGCTGACGGCCACATCAATTGCCCGGAATGCCCCGAACTGCACGGGCTCGACCGATTTGTCGCACGTGAGAAATCCATCGAAATCATCGAGTCCCGCGGGCTTCTCGAGAAAGTTGAAGACTACGAGAACAACGTCGGAATCTCCCAGCGCTCCGATGTTCCCATCGAACCGCGCCTGAGCATGCAGTGGTTCCTCAAGTACCCCTGCGTCGATGAGGCCGCCGCCGCAGTAGCCAATGGCGACATCGTATTCCGTCCTGCCCACTGGGCCAAGACCTATGCTCACTGGCTTGAGGGAATTCAGGACTGGTGCATCTCCCGCCAGTTGTGGTGGGGTCACCGCATACCGGTGTGGTACCGCAAGGACAAAGCTGCACAACTTCAGGAGGCCGCCAAACTCGACGAGGCCGATGCCGCCGCCGGCGATATTTATGTAGGTGTAGAACCACCTGCCGACCCCGAAAACTGGGTACAGGATGAAGATGCTCTCGATACATGGTTCTCCAGTTGGTTGTGGCCCTTTGCCACTATGGATGATGAGTGCCGTAACAAGTTCTATCCCACCAGCGACCTTGTGACCGGCCCTGATATCATCTTCTTCTGGGTAGCTCGCATGATTATGGCCGGTTACCGCTTTGCCGACGGCAAGCCTTTCAGCAACGTATTCTTCACCTCCATCGTCCGTGACCTGTTGGGCCGAAAGATGAGCAAGAGTCTCGGCAACAGCCCCGACCCGCTCGACCTCATTGCCCGTTATGGTGCAGACGGCCTGCGATTCGGCCTCATGCGCATAGCCCCCACCGGCACTGATGTCAAGTTCGATGAAAAACAAATTGAAGAAGGCAAGAACTTCGCCAACAAGCTTTACAATGCCGCTCGCTTCCGCATGATGCAGGGCGAGGCCGGCACCGACCCGGCACCGAAGTTCACAGCCGTTCATATCGACATCCTCTCCAAGCTCAAGGAACTGCACGTCACCGTAGCCGAAGCTCTGAGCAAGTATGAGTTCAATACCTACACACAGGCCCTCTACTCCTTCTTCTGGAACGAGTACTGCTCCCTCTTCCTCGAGGCAGTGAAGAACGACCTGCGCGACGGTGAGCCTGCGGTAAAGAACGCCACGCTTTACACCATCGACACCGTACTGCGTCACTATCTTGCTCTGTTGGCACCCATCATGCCGCACATTGCAGAAGAGCTCTGGCAGAGCCTTGGCTTTGCCTCACGCAATGAAGGCAAACCTCTCATGAACACACCTCTGCCATGTGCAGACAGCCTTTTGAACGGCTTGAGCGATACGGACATCTCCAAGGCCCGTGCGCTCTCCACGGCCCTGTACGAAACAGCCAATCGTGCCCGCAACCTCAAGGCAGAATATAATCTGGCCACGAATAAGAAGGTACGCTTTGTCGTGAAGCCGGCCCTGCCGCTCGACAACGACATCATGGCTCGTCTGGCCCTGCTCGCCGGCGCAGCAAATGCTCAGATAGATACCGACTACACCGCCCCCAAAGGCACTCCAACCGCCCTTACCCCCTTTGGCGAACTCTTCCTGCCCTTGGATGGTCTGGTCGACGTGGAAGCTGAGCGCAATCGAATTTCCAAGGAACTCTCCCGAATTACCGGAGAAATTGCCAAGAGCACGGCCAAATTGAGCAACGCCTCATTCGTCGATCGCGCTCCCGCCGCTGTCGTCGACCAGGAACGAGCCCGTCTGGCTGAATGGGAAAGCAAGAAAGCCCAGCTTGAAGCCATGCTCTCATCCCTTATCTGATAATCATCAGACATGGAACCCCCCGACTACATCTCAACACTTCCCGAAGCGGAGCAAAAAGCTCTGGCCGTGTGCGGTATATCCAAATCGGCCCAGCTCTCATCTGTCAGTCTCAAAGCACTTCTCGGAGATTTACATCAGGCCAGAGAGTTTTTCCCGGAGCAAATGCGGCCGCTATCCGACAGCCGTCTGCGCGAAATATACAGAGTAGCCATAAACGAACCCATTGAGAATGATGATTCTGATTTACCAATGAGGGAGGACAAAGTCCCTGACGAGTCAGAAAAACCGGATCGTTATCCGCAACTCGTTGTTTCGCGCCGTTCCAAATCCAGCCGCAAGCACACCAAATCAATCATTAACGGTAGCGATATCGTTGAAGGCATACATGACAAGGCCCACTGCATCAACACCGGTCGCCCCCTTCGCCTGTATATAGGCGCGTGGTGCGTCATCCTGTTTTACCTTGATTTGATTGCTTGGTTTGTTATCCCCACGCTCATGCTCACCGGCATATTGGAACTTAACCCCAAGCTTGTTATCGCCGCTCTGATGGCAGGTGCCGTTCCCTACTTTCTCATCGCGAGAAGAGCCACCTGCACGGTCTGTAACATGCGCGTATACGACCGCCGCAACTTCCCGAAGAATCGCTATGCGCACAACATCCCGTTACTCGGACATGTCCTCTCAACAGCCCTGCATATCATCTTCTGCATGTGGTTCCGCTGTCCCGCCTGCGGCACCCCGCAAAAACTCATCCGCCGTTCTCATCGCTAATATTCAATATGCTCAGCTCTTTTTATAAAGCACCATCATTTATATTGATTACCGCCATATCGGTAATGGCGCAGGATGAAGTAACTCATTTCAGCGTAGCTCAGGAAATTATCGACCTCCTGTCACAGACGGAAATCATCCTCAATACCTGCCAGAACGAAGAAAGTGTCAAAGCAGCGCTCCCTCAACTCAGCGAACTGGCAGCTCAGGCCAAACTCCTCAAGGAAAAACAAGCAACTCTCCCCGACTCTTCCCTCAACGAGGATATCTCCCTCGCCCGACAAGTGCAGGATTTTCAAACCATCTGGAATGCCATCCGAGCCCACATCGAACGCCTCGAAAACAGCGGTCTGATATCTGATGAGCTGCGCGATGTCCTCAAAATCGCCCCTACTACAAAATAAAATAAAAATATTTTCAAAGGCATCAACCACAAGATATAGTACACCTACATCAAATTATATGCCATATTCCTGTAAGTGATAATTTGCGGTACTAACATAACAAATCTCTGCGGAATTTTGTGCTTGCAAAATGTCAGCAAAACCGTAATATCGAGGTAACTGAAACACCGCTTACACCTCATGAAACCCTCACTTACGAACAAATCCAACCTCAGCGCCGACGAGGCACAACATCTTGCCGATTTCATCATGTTCTCGCAGCGCAACTGCATCCTCAAGCTCTCCCCTGAACTTACGCAGGACAAAGTATCCTACCCGCAATTCTTCCTGCTGACCTACCTTGCCGAAGAAGAAAGCCTGTCGATGAGCAGCATTGCGCGCATGATGGGTCACTCCACGGCAGCGGCCACCGGTATGGTCGACAAACTTCAGGAACTCGGACATCTCAAGCGCTTCACAGCCGCTGCCGATCGCCGCAAAATCATGGTACGCATCACCGACCAAGGTCGTGAGCTCATTGAGCGCATGCGCGGCAACATTGCCAGAGATTTGGCCAACCTGATGGCCAGTGAAGACAACGCCGAGCGTACCGACCGCGCCCGCAGTCTCATCTCTCGCCGGACCAAATCCACCCCCATTCATTAAGCCTTTTTTCTGAACTGCCATCCCTCCCCCAATCGATTATGAGTAACTGCAATCCCGCCTATCTGGAGCGTCTCAACGCATACCCCGAGAACTTTGCTCGATTCATTACCCGCATACCCGGCGTTGAACTTACCACGGATCGCGCAGCAGTTATCTCAGCCCTCACCCCTACCCATGAGGCGGTACTCAAGGAAGGCGGCATAGCTCCCAAAATGTTGCGCCGTGCACAACAGGTACACGGCAACAAAGTGGCACTCGTAGGTGACATCGGATGTTCTTTCCCCGTTGAAGGAGTCGATGGCCTGTTCTGCGGCGGCAAGGCAGATTGCTGTCTGAGCATCTATGTGGCAGACTGTGCAGCCGTATGGGTGTACGACACACAGAGCGGCAGCCGCGGACTTGTACACTCCGGCAAACTGGGTACCCAGCAAAACATCGTCGGAGAACTCCTTCGCTCCATGCGCAAGGCCCTCGGTGTGCAGGCCGAGAACTGCATTGCTGTCATTTCCCCCTGCATTCGCCCCCCTCACTATGAGGTCGACATCGTAACGGCCATCAAAGACCAACTGCGTCAGGCCGGGCTCAGTGAGGACAATATCATCGACAGCGGGCTGGATACCGCCGCCGATCTCGACACCTTCTACTCCTATCGTGTAGAGAAAGGCAAAACCGGGCGCATGCTCGCCCTCTTCGGTCGCACTCCGAACTGAATGCAGCAAGCTCAAAACAAGAAGGAACTGCGCTGCAGTGTCCTCGCACGACTGCGAACCGTAACTCCGGAGCAAAGAGCACGCCGCTCGGATGAATTGCGACACCAATTAGCCCCCCTGCTCAGCGCAGCTCCCTGTACCATTGGCATTTACGCACCTCTGGCACATGAGGTTGACCTCATGCCCCTGCTCTCCGAGTACCCTCAGCACCGCTATGGGTTCCCCCGCTGCGAAAAAGAGCACCGCATGAACTTTCATCACGTTACCGAGCCGTCGGGACAACTCATCCCGGCAGCCATGAATATACCGGCTCCGAAAAAAGATTTACCCATTATCGAACCATCAGACTTCGATATCATCATCGTACCCGGAGTAGCTTTTACTGCAACCGGCGAGCGCCTTGGTTACGGCGGCGGCTACTATGACCGCTACCTGCCGCTCTGCCGCAAAGCCACCCTGCTGGCTGTCGCCTTCCCGGAACAGATTGTTGAGAGCCTCCCGACGGAAGAACACGACCTCATTATCCCCACCATCATCACCCTCCCCCACACACCATGACCCTGCGTAGCCTCCTCATGACCTTCATCGCCGGAGCGACCGCACTTATGGCCGCCGACGAAAAACGCCTGCTCATCATCGGTAACAGCTACACCTTCTACAACGACCTGCCTGCCATCGTCCAATCCATGGCACATGCCACCCGCACCCCGCTGCACGTCGACTCCTATACGGCCGGGGCTATGAGCCTGCGTGGATTTTTGAACTCACCGCAACATGCCCGTTGCAAAACCATGCTCCGCGAAGGCGAATATGACTGGGTGCTCCTTCAGGACCAAAGCCAAACTCCGTCCCAACGCCCGAGCGAAACCCTCAACTCCGTTGCCGAATGGAGCAAATTAGCGGCCGAAAGCGGCACCAAAGTCGTCCTCTTTCTCACTTGGGCACACGCAGCGCAGGAAGAACACAAACTCGTGCTGCAAAGCGCCATGCAGAACGACACCGGCCGCACCTACTGCCAAGCGGCCATACAAAACAAAGCCAAAGTAGCCCCGGTAGGCGAAGCATGGCGACGCTGGTACACCAAGCACCCGCAGCAGCCACTCCATACAAACGACCTTTCCCACCCCACGGCAGAGGGCTCTTACCTTGCAGCCTGCGTCATTTACGGCACCATCACAGGCAAGGCCCCCATCGGGCTGCCCGCTGCCCCCCGCAACACCAAAATCAGACTCAACAAATCCCGCGCCCGAGAACTGCAAAAAACCGCCGAGCTCACCTTACGCAAGTTCTCTCCCGCCGACTACCTGAACAAGCTCAGCGAACAAGACCAAGAACTCCCCTCACCGGATGACATCGTCAACATGCTCAGCAAGGGCATGAAAATCAACATCTTTCACAAGAAGCTGGGCAAGCCGCACCTCGTCACGAAAAACAGCGAACAAGTCACCTATCAATACCGACTTCGCCATCAGGCCGAGCTTGCCGCCTATTGCACACGCAACGGCACCATTCAACAAATATCCATAGCCACCCCGGGCAGCGGGGTCAGAATTATTGATTTGAACGAGCTCGAAAGCAGCAAAAATTGATACTTTTTTGAAAAGTGTGATTGACGCGGCAATGATTATGGTGTAGAGTATGGGACAGGTGCGGGTCTCTCTCCGCGCTCCGCATCGTAATACTTCACCTTTCTCCTAACCGTGTACTCAAACGAAAATTATCTTCTGGACCTTCTGGTAGAGGCCGGAGCCATTGATGTCGGCACCTTGGATGCCATTCGCGGCGAACTTTCCCCGCTCGACAGCGTCATTGACTACCTCATTAAGAACAACTACCTCACGGCTGAATATATTGCACAGGTTGCCGCATACAATTCCGCTATGGAGTATGTTGACCTCGGCTCATTTGAGGTAGACCCCGCCATCATCGCAAGCATTAACGGCGATTTGGCACGCCGCGTCGGCTTCCTACCGATCGGAGACGACGGCTTCTCGCTGCAAGTAGCCATTTCCGACCCCTTTGCCATGGAGACCTTGGACAGCCTGCCCCAGTTCCTCGGTCGCGAAGTATCCTTCTTTGTTGCGTCGGAACAAGGTCTGCAGAAGGCTCTTGCTAAGTATTATCCCGAAAAGAAGACCTACGCAAAGGGCGACACCGAGGCTCCCATCATCGAACTTGTGGACAACATGTTCAACGAGGCTCATGAGATGCGCACCTCCGATATTCACATCGAGCCGATGGAAGACCGGGTTCGTATCCGCTTCCGTATTGACGGGCGTTTGGTCGAAGTAGCCAATCATCCCCGCAAACTCCTCGGGCCCATCGTAGCACGACTCAAGGTGATGAGTACCACCATGAGCATTGCAGAGAAACGCGTGCCGCAGGACGGACGTATTGAGCTTGACCTGCGCGACGGCAACCACATCGACCTCCGTGTGAGCACCGTGCCGACCAACCACGGCGAATCGGTGGTCATGCGTATTCTGGACAAATCCGCCCTGGCACTCGGCCTGCCGCAGCTCGGCTTCCTCTCCGACGACGAGGCCACATTCGACCGCCTTGTCACCCTTCCCGACGGCGTTATTCTCGTCACCGGTCCCACCGGCTCCGGTAAGACGACCACCCTCTACGCCTGCCTCAACCACCTCAATCGCCCCGACAAGAAAATCATCACGGCGGAAGACCCCGTGGAATACGAGCTTGCCGGTATCAATCAGGTAATGATTCGTACGGAAATCGGCATGACCTTCGCAGCAGCACTGCGAGCCATGCTCCGTCAGGCTCCCAACATCATCATGATTGGTGAAATTCGTGACGGAGAAACCGCCGGCATCGCCATTCAGGCAGCCATGACCGGTCACTTGGTTCTCTCCACACTGCACACCAACGATGCCCCCTCCTCCGTAGCACGTCTTGCCGACATGGGAGTGGACCGCTTCCTCATTGCCTCCGCCGTGCGAGCCATCATGGCTCAGCGACTCTGCCGCAGCCTGTGCTCCAACTGCAAGATGGACGGCCACCTCACCGAGAAACAGGCCGCAACCCTCGGCATCGACATCAACCGCCCCGTTATGGTCGCCCGTCCCGGCGGCTGCGAAAAGTGCAAGGGCAAGGGCATGCGCGGCCGTATGGGCATCTTCGAAATATTCCAAGTCACCGACGACGTGCGCGGGCTCATCAACTCTAACCTCACCTCGGCACAGCTCCGCAAGCGAGCCCGCGAGCTCGGCATGCGCACACTGCGCGAGGACGGCATCCGCAAGGTACTGGCCGGCCGCACTACGGCCGATGAAATCATCCGCGTAACCACCGGCGACGCAAGCTGATACCCCACCACTTACAACCTTTAACTTTCCGATTTTTTCAGTATGGATACGAATGTCGTGCTTGATGTTTTCATCAACAACGGATTGATTGACAAGTCTCTGGCCAGAGATATCAAAGAAGATATGGCCAACAGCGGTAAGGAAGTGTGGGAAGCTCTCATCTCCTACGGCGTCATCGGCGGCCCCGAAGATTTCTGGAGCGTCATCGCCACCGAAGTCGGCGCTCAGTTCATCTCGCTTGACGGCTTCGTGCCGAGCGAGGAACTTCTCGCCATGATTCCGGCTGCTCAGGCCCGCATGCTCGGGGCATTCCCGATTGAATACCGCGACGGCGAAGGTCTCTACGTCTGTCTGGAAGACCCGCTCAACCCGCAGACCATCGACGATTTGCGCATAGCCACCGGGCAGGACATCTACCTCTACGTTGCAGCCGACTACGAAGTACGTGCCCGCATCGGCGAGTACTACGGCGGTGCAGATGCCGCCATGGGCGACCTCCTCGGTGAGCTCGACGGCATGAGCGTGGGCAGCAGCGACGGATCCGAAGAGGCCAATGCCGCCCCCATCATCAAGTTCGTCAACCTCGTCATCGAACAGGCTGTTAAGGAAAAAGCCTCCGATATTCACCTCGAGCCCTTCGAAAAGGAATTTAAGATTCGCTATCGCGTAGACGGCGCTCTGTACGAAATGGCACCGCCCCCCGCCTACCTTGCCAACCCGATTATCTCCCGAGTAAAGGTAATGGCCGGCATGAACATCGCAGAGCGGCGTGTACCGCAGGACGGACGAATCGTCATGAAACTGGGCAAAGGTGGCGTGGACATGCGTGTAAACTCCCTGCCCACACAGTACGGAGAGTCCGTCGTAATGCGTGTGTTGGACCGCAACAGCGTGAGCCTGAACCTCGACAACCTCAACCTCTCCCCCAAACTCCACGAGTACATCATCGACACCGTTAACAAGCCCAACGGCATCTTCGTGGTCACCGGCCCCACCGGCTCCGGCAAAACCACCACCCTCTACGCCGCTCTGCGCGAAATTAACACCGAGGACACCAAGATTCTCACCGCCGAAGACCCCGTGGAATATGACATCGACGGCATCGTTCAGGTGCCCATCAACGAGGCAATCGGCGTGACATTCCCCCGCGTGCTCCGTGCCTTCCTCCGTCAGGACCCCGACCGCATTCTCGTGGGCGAAATTCGTGACCAGGACACCGCCCAGATTGCCATTCAGGCAGCCCTGACCGGTCACTTGGTCCTTTCCACCCTGCACACGAACGATGCCGCCGGTGCCGTCACCCGCTTCATTGACATGGGCGTGCAGCCCTTCCTGCTCTCCGCCACCATTCTGGGCGTGCTGGCGCAGCGACTTGTTCGTACCATTTGCCCGTACTGCAAGACCCCGTACAAGCCCTCGAACTCCCTGCTGAACCAGCTCGGCATCAATCCCTCCCTGATTGGTCAGCAGCAGTTCTTCACCGGAGCCCGTTGCGACAAGTGCGCCAACACCGGTTACAAGGGTCGTAAGGGCATTCACGAGCTGCTCAACGCCTCCGACCCCATCCGCGACCTTATTACCGAGAACGTACCTTCCATCGTTCTTAAGCAAAAAGCCATCGAGCTGGGCATGACCACCCTGCGCGATGACGGCATTCAGAACATCTTTGAAGGCCACACCACCATCGAAGAAGTACTGAAGTACACCTAATTAGCTTGACGCAAGAGAGTACATCTGCTATCTTTTATCAGTAATCATCAATTTTCCGCAAACTTACACCAGATATTATGCCTAATTTCAAATATACCGCACTCGACCAGAACGGGGTGGAAAAAACCGGCATCATCACGGCCGACACCAAAATTGCCGCCGCCGAGATGGTTCGCGCACAGGGCTTGCTCCTGCGCGAATGTGAAGAAGTAGCCAAGGGTGCCAAAGCCTCCGCACCCAAAGATGCCAAGAAGAAAAACGCCAAGGGCGGCAAAAAGGCCAAAGAAGCCAAGTCCGGCAAGGCCGGCGGCTCCGTCAAACAGAAGGAGCTCATGATTTTCACGCGTCAGTTGGCTACGCTGATTGACGCCGGTCTGCCCCTGCTCCAGAGCCTCAACGTACTCAACAAGCAGGAGCCCAATCCCAACCTCCGCGCCACCATCGGCGCTCTGGGTGAAGCCGTACAGGGCGGTTCCACATTCTCCGAGGCACTTTCCGCCTACCCCAAGATGTTCAACCGCCTCTTCGTCAACATGGTGAAGGCCGGTGAAATCGGCGGTGTGCTCGAAGTCGTGCTCAATCGTCTTGCCGAATATCAGGAAAAGGCCAACAAACTGCGCGGCAAAATTACCTCAGCCATGGTATACCCGCTCATCATCATGGTCATTGCCGTCGGCATCCTGATTTTCCTCATGTTGGTGATTGTTCCCAAGTTCAAGGAAATGTTCGAAGGCCAGAACATGGAGCTGCCTGCCCTCTCCCAGTTCGTGTTCAACTTCTCGGACAACTGTATGGCGGCAGACATCGTGCCCTTCGTGCCGAATGCCGTCTTCTTCCTGATACTCATTTTCTTGGCCATTGTCGGCCTGAGCTTCTGGAAGCGCACTCCCAAGGGAGCCCGAGCCATGGATAACTTCATGCTCAAGATTCCCAAGATGGGTCACCTCACCCGAGTGAACGCCGTAGCACGCTTCTCCCGTACCTTCGGCACGCTCGTATCCTCCGGCGTACCCATTCTACAGGCTCTCATGATTACCCGCGACACAGCCGGCAACGTCGTCGTAGCCGATGCCGTGAACAAGATTCATGACTCCGTGCGCGAAGGTGAGTCCATTGTCACCCCCATGAGCTCCGCCTCCAACATCTTCCCCCCGATGATGATTTCCATGGTCGACGTGGGTGAAGAAACCGGTCAGTTGCCCGACATGCTCATGAAGGTAGCCGAAGTGTACGACGAAGAAGTGGACAACAGCGTGACAGCCCTTACCGCCATGCTCGAGCCGCTCATGATTGTATTCCTCGCCGTGGTAGTAGGTGGCATCGTGCTCGCCATGTTCATGCCGATGATGGAAATCATCAAGAACGTGTAAAGCTAAGACCATGAAATACACTCCTGTAAAGAACCTCAAGGGGTTTACCCTCATCGAAATTCTGGTTGCCATCGCCATTCTGGCCACACTCGCGGCAGGAGCATGGCAGGCTAAAGGCTGGATTGAAGGCAAGCAACTCAACAAACTGGCCGAAACTCAGGTCGGCCAGCTTGCTCTGGGTATGAATGCCTACCGCGCCGACAACGGCGACATCCTCCCCTTCGGCAAGGGCGATGCCGTCAGCGCAGCCGTCCTCTACTCCGCCCTCTACTGCGACGAAGACAGCGACGGCGAGCCCGATAAGGACTCCTCCGGCGTGACCCGCATGCCCTACTGCGAGCAGCTCGTCATCATCGAAAACACCAAGTCTAAGGAGCGCGAAGAAGGCATCCCCTGCATCAAGTCCAAGATTTCAGGTAAAGACATCAGCGGCAAACGCCTCAAAGGCAAGCGCTACGTCATCATCGACCCCTGGAACCAGCCCTACCGCTATCGTCTCGGCTGCGAAGTAACCGATGAGAACGGCAAGGTCGGCATGGGCATCAACCCCGACTTTGACATCTTCTCACTCGGCCCGGACGGTAAAGGGGACGGCCTTACCAAAGACGGCGACAATACCGACAACGTGTCGAACATTCAGGTCTGGTAACGCCCACGCACATCATAGTCCATTCTCAAAGAAGCGCCCGTATCTGAACTGACAGCAAGATACGGGCGCTTGTCATAAAACAGAAGTACACACATCTCCTACATGTCATTCCTCTGCAACTCAACCCTTTGCGCCGCGCTCCTTATGCCGTCGGCGGCCATCACCCTCTCGGCAACCGAGCAGGAATGCACCGCAGCCCATAAGCTCGTCCGAAGGGTCACGCCACAGTACAGCAACAACATCCGTTTCGGCGTCAATCCCGAACAGAAATCCCCCACCATTCAGGGATTGGGAAAATCCATCTACATCAGCGCTGAGAATGAACGAGAATGCATACGAGCCTACGGCTACTACCTGCGAAATATAGCAAAAGTTCACCTCTCATGGAATGGCGACAACATTCGCCACGCACAGTTCATCGTTCCCACGCGCATCATCACGGTACCGGCCGCTCGTCCATTCAACTACGCCTTCAACTACTGCACCCTGAGTTACACCACGGTAACATGGGATAAACAACGCTGGGAAAAAGAGCTCGACCGACTGGCTCTCAATGGTGTGCACTACGTTCTCGTCACCTCCGGCCTTGAAAAAGTGTGGCAAAACTTCCTGACAGAACTCGATTACCCGCAGGAAAAAATTGCGAAGTTCATCCCCAACCCCTGCTACGCCGCATGGTGGAACATGGGAAACCTCGAAGGTGAAGGAGCTCCCGTCAGCCAATCACTCATCGAAAGCGAGGCTGAACTCGGTCGCTTTATCGTCCGTCGCCTCAAAGAACTCGGCATGGAACCGGTACTGCAAGGCTACGTCGGGTTCCTCCCCCATGATTTCCCGCAGGCCGGCATAAACGGCAAACTCATTCCGCAGGGAAAATGGTGCGGCTACAAGCGCCCGGTTGTCCTGCAACCCACAGCCCCGGCCTTTGCTGATGTAGCAGCCCTCTGGTACAAGCACCTGCACCAAGTTTACGGCACAACGGCAGTTGCCTACGGCGGCGACCTTTTCCACGAAGGCGGCCGCAAAGCCGACACCTCCCTGTACGACGCCGCAAAAGCCGTACAAAAAGCCATGCAACAGGCTTCGCCCGGCTGCAAATGGCTCATTCAGGCCTGGGGACATAACCCCGAACCGGAACTCCTCAAAGGTACCGACCCCGAGCACACCGTCATCCTCGCTCTCCAAAAGGACCTCACCCCGCGCGCACGGCTGAACTTCGACTTTAAAGGCCGCCCCTTCGTTTGGTGCGAACTATCCAACTTCGGAGGCAAGCACGGCATGTTCGGCGGCATGGATGTACTGGAAAATCTCACGGATAAGAATTGCGAGGCCATCGGCATCGGCCTTATTTCCGAAGGTCTCGAAACCAGTCCCCTATTCTATGCCCTGCTCTGGGAGCGCATGAACACCCCTGCCCCCATCAAACGACAGGACTTCCTTGTAAACTATTCCAAGGCACGCTACGGCACTCCCGACAAGCGAATCATCCTCGCCCTGCAACACCTCGCCGGAAATATCTACACACCAAACAAACGCCGCGAAGGAAGTTTGGAGAACATCATGTGTGCCCGCCCCAACCTCAGCGCCGTCAAGGCCACTACTTGGGCCGATCCCACCATGTACTACAAGCCTGAGAGCATCGAACAAGCAGCTCGCCTCTACCTGCAAGCAGGCAAAATTGCCGGTACCAAGCTTACCTCACAACCGACCTACCGCTACGACCTCGCAGACCTCTGTCGACAAGTTCTCGCCGACCGCGCCCGAGCTCAACTCAAGCGCTGCAAGCAGGCTTTTGATGCTAAGGATATCGCCAAGTTCACCACCGAAAGCAATCACTTCCTCTCCCTCATCCGGCAAAGCTCGGAAATCTTGGCCACCTCGGAGTTTTACCTCCTCGGTCGCTACATCGATGGAGCAAAAGGCCGCGGCACCACGCCGGAAGATAAGCAGGCCATGGAACGCAATCTCCGACAACTCATCACAACCTGGCGACCTGACATCGGAGTACTCAACGACTACTCCCACCGCCAGTTTGCCGAAATGATGCAGCACTACTACCTCCCTCGCTGGCAATCTTACTTCAACGCCCGTAAGGCCGAACTCAGCGGCAAACACGCCGATAACGAGAAAATCATCCGCGGCATCACCACCAACAATGGCGAAGCCGTCGAACACGTCACCATCCGCAACAAAGAAATCGAAACAATCGAAAAAGGATTTATTCAGGCCGATATTCCTTTGCTCATCGCACCGCGCGGAGATATAATGAAGTTGGCCGAGAGCATTCTGAAGTGATATAGCCGACGCAAGCCGCCACAATGAATGTGACTTGCATCACCATCAGCATATAGCTTAGCGCCTGTTGCCCGCCCTGCCGGGGAAAAAATGTCTGCCACCGCGCCCCGGTCGCATACGGCGCATACGAAGGAGACGGTTATTAAGCGCTTTGATTCGCTCGGCATCGTAATCTTTGAGCAAAGTTTTGAGTTCTTCCTCATGCTGAGGCGTGTGATTCTCGCGCATGTAATGACGAGTGGCCCAGTGAACAAGTTTTTCACGAATAGCCGGCGTAAAATCGTGACGCAGAGTCACAAAACTCAGCACGCCCAAAGTACGCTCGCGCTCCTTACGCGCCTCCTCATCACGACCGGCCTGTACGAGCTCTCGATTTAACATCTCTCTGGCAGCAAGGTAGAGCATAATCAACTCACTATCGGCAGCGGACTCCGCCATCAGTTCCTGAGCGTAAGCGGCGGCCTGTTGTAAGGATGGACGTTGTAAGGAAAATCTCGACGGCATAACGGCCAGACGCACATACGCACGTTTGTAGTCCGCCATATCGGGATATTCCCGCAGTAAGCCCTCCAGAAGAGACAATGCCGTCTCGCCCTTAGATGACAGGAGTTCGCGCACTTTCGGGCTCCGGGCAACGGCCAGCAGCTCCGACTGCAACAAACGCGCTCCGGTGTGCTGCGGCTGTTCCTGAAGCAAAGCGGACAATCGTTCAGCGGCCTGCTGCTGCAAATCGGCGGATGTCCCCAGAACAGCCTCCGCCACGTCACGACGGCGCTCATTCATTTCATTTGCCACCTGTCGCGCCGCCGGACGCCGCATATAACGAGCCGCTAACTGAAGCGCTCTCACCACTTCCAGACGAGTCTCAAAGTCGGCATCGGGCGCAACATAGCGCGGCAAGGTCGTCAGCAACTTACCGGCCTCGCGATAGCGTGCTCTGTTTTCTTGAGAATAAATAGCTTTGGCTTGGCCTATAAGAGCTTTGATGTGCTCATAAGAACCCGATGTTGTCAACTTTGCCACGCGTGCATAATATTTCTCAGCCATCACATAATCACCCGTCTGCTGAGAAATGGCAGCCAGAATGGACGAAGCCTGCACCACCTTATCACCGCTGTTCTCCTGCTCAGCCAACTGTTCATAGTAAGGCATGAGGTCCTGCAATAATCGGACATCAGCCCGCGACGGCGGAAGGAAATCTTCATGCTCGGAGGAGGATTGCGACACCATGGACGCAAGGATTCTCTGCAACGAGGCATCGGCTATCTGCTCATTCAACTCCGCACGCTCACGTTGCTCATTCTCACTTCGCAGCGAGTTTTTAACCCGCGCGTAAGCCATGGTAATGGTCGCATAAAGTGCCACCAACAGAAACGCTGCCACGTGACTCCACACGGCTGCAGCAGGTCGACGCTTTGTCCACAGGCGATAGCGCCGCCACAAAGATGCACGTCGCGCTTTCACCGGCACACTGTCAAGCACACGCTGCAAATCATCAGCCATGGCCTGCATGCTTTCATAGCGTTGAGTCGGGTCGAAGGCGACAGCCTTATTCACCACAGCCCCAAGCTCACCAAAGCCCTTGAGCGGCGACAATTCGCCTGCACATATGGTCTGCACTAAACTCCCCCCCTCCACATTGCCGAAGGCCTGCTCTCGCGAGAGCAACTCATAGAGCGTAAGCCCCAGACTGTATTGGTCGCCGGCAAAAGTATCCGACTTCCCCGACAGACGCTCCGGTGCCATATAACGCACGGTTCCATCCTGACTTTGAGCCACAAGGGGAGCCTCCTCACCGGCATTGAGAATCGTTGCCAAACCGAAATCACTCACCAGCAACACGCCGTCGTTGCCCAACAAAAGATTACCGGGTTTGATATCGCGGTGAATAACCCCGTGAGCATGAGCAAACGCAAGAGCCCCCGCAGCCTGCACTCCCACCCGAGCCACAGCCTCGGCATACGGCACACCGGGAAAAGCCGCACCCAGTCGCCCGGCACTAAGCCCCTTCCCCTTAACCAGCCCCATCACATAATAGCGATATTGCCCCTCACGCCCCGCACCGAACACCTCAACAATGTTCGTATGGCGCAACCCAGCCAGCACGCGCGACTCCTTTTCGAACGCCTCGCTGATGTGCAAATCCGTACTCCACGACGGAGCCAAAATTTTCACCGCCACTTCACGGTGCAAAGATTCCTGACGTGCCCGGAACACCGTTCCCATGCCGCCGCTGCCTATACGCTCCAGCAAATGATAATCACCCAAATGCTCAGGGTAATGAGCCATCATCGGAGCCGGTGGAAGTGAAGTACGCCCCAATCCCTCCACGTCCAACATGAGCGGCAAGATTTCCAACAGGTCCGACTCGCATTCAGGATGAGCCGCAGCATATTCCGTCACGCTGACAAGCTCGCCTGCGCGAGCCATGGCGAGGTACTCCTCGGAGAGAACTGCCACCAACTCTTCCTTTTCGGCCTCCGTCATGACATAATACCGCCGATCAAATCTCTCATCCGTTTAAGCGCGCGCACATAACGGATGCTGGCCGCCTTGGGCTCAATGCCGAGCGCTGCAGCGCACTCCGTATTACTCAATTCCTCAAAATGGCGCAATTCAAGAATTTCACGGTCAGTATCGGGGAGCTCCTCCATAGCCTTGCGGGTTTGTTCGAGAAGCTCCATGCGCTCCAAGTGAGTGCGCGGTCCTACCAATGAGCTGGCAAATCGCGACAGCGCATTCACCGTCACATCATTGTCATTTGCGACCAAATGGCTCTCCTTCATCGCATCTCGCTTACCGGCAGCCAAATGGCGCCGCTCCATATCAGCGATTGTCTGAAGTGCCAACTTGCGCAACTTCACAAATATCGGAACTTCCTCATGTTCCTGCAAGAACTTCATGCGACGACCGCAGGCCAGGTAAGTCTCCTGCGCGACATCATCCGGGCTCATGCGCCGCAGCAACACCGGCGACATCCGGGTTGCAATCAGGCGCACCAATCGATCACGATTCTCCAGCCAAAGCTCAGCCAACCACAGGTTCTCGGACTTTTCCGGCATGGAGAAATGTACGGATTTACTCTCAAAGCTCTTTACTCATCAACCTTCTCGGCTCGAAGGTCACGCGTCATCAGCTCCACAAGAGCCTGACGTGCGGGCTTGCCGCAGTAAAGAATCTCATACATGGCATCCGTCAGCGGAGTACGCACATTGAGCTTACGGGCGAGCTGATAAGAGGAAATCGTATTGGGGATGCCCTCCACCACCTGACCGATTCGCTCCTGACATTCGCTCACGGGCACCCCCTGAGCAATCATGCGACCGGCTGTCAGGTTGCGACTGTGCTCGGAATAACAGGTTACGACCAAATCACCCATGCCGGAAAGCCCCATGAAGGTCTCCATATTACCGCCACGGGCCATGCCGAGACGAGTCATCTCCGCCAGAGCACGGGTCGCCATAGCAGCGCGGGCATTGTCCCCCAACCCCAAACCGGCGCAAATGCCGCTGGCCAGAGCAAAAACATTCTTAATGGCGCCGCCGATTTGCATGCTCACCACATCCGTCGTGGTATACACGCGCAGGTACGGTGTGCTGAGGCGGTGCTGCACGGCCGTAGCAATCGCTATATCCTCAAAGCCCACAAGAGTGAGGCTGGGCAGCTCCAGCACAATATCCTCCGCATGATTGGGACCGGAGAGCGCACCCACCGGACAGGAAAGCTCCGAGGACAAAATCTCGGTCATGAGCATGTTGGTGTCTTTCTCAATTCCCTTGGAGCAGCTCACTATCACGGCATTCTCCGCCAGACCGGCAGCAGCCAGACTTTGGGCCACACTGCGCATCACGACGCTGGGCACCACCACAATCACCAAATCCGAGCCGGCCACATCGGCCCAACTGCTGGTCACAATAACATTCTCCGGCAAAGGCTTGGCCCCGGTCACTCGGCAAAGGCTCTGGCGCGTCTCACGAATGAGCGCGGCCTCCTCCTCACGGTAAGTCCAGAGGACAACTTCTCCGCCATTATAACTGGCAGTCAGCGCAAGCGCTGTACCCCAGGCACCACCGCCGATAACGGCTGTTTTACTGAAAGTCTGAGTCATATCACTTAGATTTTTTTGAAAATGCTTTAGGTTCGGTACCTTTACACAAGCGCACGATGTTGCTGCGGTGCTTGTACACAACAAGAATGAATATCAAAGAGAGCAATCCCAGGGCCATCCCGTCGGCCACACTTACTCCGCCGTCCTGCAACCAAAACTCCCACACGGCCACCACCAGCAGCACCAAGCCCGCAACCATGCTTGACAAGGATACATAGCGCGTGATGACCATCATCAGTATCCACGTCGCCAATATCGAGAAACCAATCGTCAGCGAGAAGGCAAACATACAACCGGCCGTCGTGGCAACGCCCTTACCTCCCTTAAAGCCGAGAAAACAGGTATAAGTGTGCCCCAGCACCAGCGCAAACATCACACCGAGGAACCAGCCCATATCCCCTGCACTCATCTGTGTAACATCACCGCCAAGGTGGCACTTCATGTACAGCAAAGGCAGCAGGCCCTTAAGAAAGTCACACACGAAAACCGGCACCCCCCAGGCCTTACCCAACACGCGCACCGCATTCGTAGCGCCGATATTACAGGAGCCGTGCTCCCTCAGGTCAATCCCGTTGAGCTTGCCGGCAATGTAACCGAAAGGCACCGAACCAATCAGGTATGCCGCTATGATGTACAATATATTCTCAAGCATGCGCATTAAGTATAGCGCGTCATGTTTGAGTTTGCAATCTTTTTGTTTAACCTATCCGTATTTTTCCCTTTTTTTTCAGTGTTATTTTCGTACGGACGCGATTTCAAACTCGACAAGGCTCTCAAAAACAACTAGAATGGAGTTCAGCAATTAGGCAGACCTGCAATTTTGAAGATAGCCCCGCCTTGCGGGGCGTCATTT
>JAUNRC010000020.1 GCA_030535875.1 Akkermansia sp.
ATTGAAAGCCTGTTAGGTCTCATTTTTATGACATGCTCAAATGCGTCTGCCCTGTGCGGCACGCGCTTATTTCCCATTGATTTAGATAGGTGCTTGATATTATATTGCGGGTGCGTTTATGGGCGGAGCAGTTCGAGAGCGCGTCGGGTGAGCTCGGGTTCGGTGTTGGCCAGCTTATCGTCCTGAACTTCGCCGAGCAGGGTGTTGAGTATGTTGCCGATTTGCGGGCCGGGGGGGACTCCGAGGGCGATGAGGGCGCGGCCGTTGATGTGGAGGTCTTTGATGGTGAAGGCGTGTCCCTCGTCCATCAGTTCATCGATGAGCAGGGCGGCCTGCCGCAGAGCGGCCTGTTTTTGCTGTAATTTGTGCTCGGACTGAGCCGCGATGTCGGCGCGTTTGACATCGAAGAGTTGGTCGACGACATCTTCGCCCAAGCGGCCGATGAAGCGGCGCATGCCGCCGCGCGAAGAGGGGAAGTTGTTGTCATGCTCGCGCACGAGGGTAACGACGCGATTGAGCGTGGCATTGTCACTCTTGAGGCGGGTGAGGATGGTGTGTGCCATGTCGGCGCTGAGGAGGGGGTGCTTGTAGAAATGGCCGGTGCCGTCGGCTCCCTGCGAGAAGCAGGAGGGCTTGGCGATATCGTGCAGCAGCATGGTCAGGCGAAGGGTTTCGTCCGCCGGTGCAGCCTGTACGGCATAGGCCGTATGGGTCCATACGTCGTAACGATGGTGGGGGTTGTGTTGCTTAAACCCTAAGGTGGGTGCCAGTTCCGGGATGATGACGGCAAGCACATCCGGGAAGGCCAGCAACATGCTCAGCACTCCTTTGCCGACCAGTATGCCCTTGAGTTCCTTGAAGATGCGCTCTACGCTGACGTTCTCCAGCAGGTGACGATTGCGGCGGATGGAGAAGGCGGTCTCGCGTTCGATGCTGAAGTCAAAGCGTGAGGCGAAACGCAGCGCACGCATGATGCGCAGCCCGTCTTCATTGAAACGTTCATCCGGCTCGCCTACGCAGCGAATAAGCCCTTCGGCCAGGTCGTCACGGCCGCCGAAGGCATCTACCAGTCCGCGGGTTGGATTGTAGGCCATGGCGTTGATGGTGAAGTCGCGTCGGGCGAGGTCTTCCTCCACCCGACTGACAAAGACGACTTGGTCGGGGTGCCGGTTGTCGGTATACTCTCCATCGATTCGGAAGGTAGTAACCTCGATTGGCTTGCGATCCGACATGACCGTTACGGTGCCATGTTTGAGCCCGGTTTTGATGACAGGTTGCCGCCGGAATACGCGCAGGACTTCCTGTGGCGTGGCGTTGGTGCATACATCCCAGTCTTTCGGTTCTATGCTCATGAGACTGTCGCGCACGCATCCGCCTACAACGTAGGCCTCGTATCCTTTCTTTTCGAGTTCGCGTATGACGCAAAGCGCATATTCGGGTATCTGAATCGAAATGTTTTTCATATATATGTAAAAATATCTTTAAAGTCTGAAAAGAAGTAGCTGAATATCGGATAAATGATGAAGTAATTAATGAGCGAATGTTGAGATGATATAATGAATGATATGTTGTACTTCTTTTTCATTTTTGAGGCCGGGCGGCAGCATGACGGAGTTCCATTGTTGTCCGCTTACTTCGATGGGGCCGCTGAGGCCTTGGGTGAGGATTTCCGGTAGACGAGAGGGGGTGGCGGTCAACCATTCGGAGCCTTGCAGGGGAGGGTAGGTGCCGGGAGTGCCCTGTCCGTTTGCTCCATGACAGACGGCACATTTTGCGCGGTAGAGTTGTGCGCCGGCATCACCGCTGCGGCTTTTGACCAGTGGGGTGAGTTGCTGTCTTGCAAGCCATTCGGTCAGCTCGTTCTCTGCTCCTTTGCTCAGTAGGGGGTGGGCTTGTTGCAGCTCCCGTTCCAGAAGGGGGCGGATGGCGGTGCCGGTCGGTATGCGCCGGAGTGAGGGCAGCAGATATTCTGTAAAGTTGTTACTATGGCACAGTGCACAGCCGCGCAGACGGGCGCTGTGTTCCTCGGGGCTTGGGGCAAGTTCTGCCGGTACCCACAGGCTCAGCAGGGCCGCTGTGAGGATAAAAGCACATGCGCAGAGCGAACCTCTGAGCACTTGGCTGCAGGTCACTCTGCGCATGTAGTCAGATGGAGCTGTTGCTGCGCGCTTCAGTCTTCCTGCGGGCCGCCTTCCAGATCGGGCACGCGCTTGACTTTGGCGCCGAGAAGTTCAAGTTTGTCGTCCAGCATCTCGTAGCCGCGATCGATGTGGTAGAGACGGTGGATTTCCGTGGTGCCTTCGGCGGCGAGGGCTGCCAGTACCAGAGCGGCGCTGGCGCGGAGGTCACTTGCCATGACGGGAGCTCCGGAGAGGCCTTCCACACCGGTGATGATGGCGGTGCCGTTGTCAACCTTAATGTTGGCACCCATGCGCTTGAGCTCTGAGCAGTGCATGAATCGCTGCGGGAAGATGGTGTCTTTCACCACACTGATGCCGGGTGTAAGAGCGAAGAGAGCCGTCATCTGGGCCTGCATGTCGGTGGGATAACCGGGGTAGGGATTGGTGAGAATCTTGCCGCTGCGGGGGCGCTCACCGGGCTTCACGAATACGCTCGTGCCGTCCTCATTGTACTCAACGACATGGCCGCACTCGACGAGTAGGTCGGAGATGGATTTCATGTGCTCGCGGCATACGCGGTTGAGGGTGATGCCTTGGCTCACGTTGAGCGTACCGGCCACCATGAAGGTGCCGGCCTCGATGCGGTCGGGAATGACGGTGTGTTCGCAGCCGTGGAGTTTTTCCACGCCGTGGATGGTGATGGTGCGGGAGCCGGCTCCTTCGATGCGGGCACCCATCTTGTTGAGGAAGTTGGCCAAGTCGACTACCTCGGGCTCACGGGCAGCGGACTCGATGACTGTTTTGCCCTTGGCCAGAACGGCGGCCATCATGAGGTTGTCGGTTCCCAGTACGGTGGGGCCGCTATCGCCGCGCATGTCAACGGTGGTGCCGACCAGACCGTTGGGGGCCTCGATGACCATGTTGCCGCCTTTCACCCTTACGCGGGCTCCCAGAGCCTGAATGGCGCGCAGGTGGAGGTCAACGGGACGATCGCCAATCACGCAGCCGCCGGGCAGGGGCAGAGTGCAGCGCTTCATGCGGGCCATCATCGGTCCCAGCAGGCAGATGGAGGCGCGCATTTTGCGTACCTGTTCGTAGGAGGCGCTGGAACTGATGCCGTCGGGAGACTCGATGCGGACGGTGCCGCTGGAACGCTCGACCGAGGCACCTAACTGGCTGAGAATCTGGAGCATGTAGTTGGTGTCGGAGACATCCGGTACTCGGGAAATTCGTACGGGTTCATCTGTGAGCAATGCTGCCGCGAGGATGGGCAGTGAGGCATTCTTCGAGCCGCTGATGTTAACGGTGCCGCTGAGGTTTTGACCGCCTTCGACGATGAGTTTGTCCATGTCAGTGATGGGGAGGTTTTGGTTACGTTCATTCTATCAATATGGCGTACATTTTGCAAGTATTATGTGCCATATTCTGCGGTGGTAATGAAAAAAACTGCGAAAAAAAGAGCTCCGATTATCTCGAAGCTCTTTAGTAGGGCTACAGGGACTCGAACCCCGAATAGCGGTGCCAGAAACCGATGTGTTGCCAATTACACCATAGCCCTGTGTTACTTGGAACGGCGGCAGTATACGCTTCTTTGCTTCGCTTGTCAAGCGAATTTCAGATTTTTTTTGATTTTACGTAAAAAAATCGGCTGCCCGAAGGCAGCCGATCGGAAAAATCCTCAGGTGAGAGTTGATTGAATCAGGCCTGCTGACCTTCAACCTTAACCAGACGGATGGGCGTGCGGGAGACGAGCTCGCCGTCGAGGGTGACGTCAACGGAGTATACGCCGTCCTTCTCGAACTTGAGGCCCTGGAAGTTCATGATAAGGTTACGGGTGAAGAAGGATACGCCGTCGGGCAGAGCAACCTTGAGGTCACCGACGATGGGCATGCGCTCTTTGTCGAGGGCGGCGCCGTCTTCGTCGGTGATGGAGATGCCCAGCTTGTGGTCGCCGGAGTCCTCAGCCTCGAAGCAGAGGCGCAGGGCAAGAGCGCAGGCGGGGTGAATGACGGGGAACTGGCGGGCGAAGAGCGTATCGAAGGCGCCCTGCACGCAGAGCTTGCCCTGATAGTCGGCGGCGTAGTCGCAAAGGACAGCAACTTGAATATCCATGATGGTGTTAGTTAATTGTTGGTTAGAATTTTATGTCACTCGACGATTGAAAGTGCGAAGTGATGACTTTCTGAGTTATAGCACAAAAAGATGTGATTGCAAGCGAAAAGTATGTAAGTTATGACATGCTGTCGGAGATTATTTGAGCACTTTTCCGATTTCTCTGTTGGCAGCGGCGGCAATGGGCAGGGAGGAGAGGAGAATGCAGCCGAGCAGGGTGTAGCAGATGAGCTGGATTTCCGGCAGAATTTCCTGTATGGTGAGTGTGTAGTTGCCCAGTTTGAGAATCTGCGTGACAATCATCTCCTGAAAGTACATGAAGGTGGCCAGAGCACCGGCAAAGGAGGCTCCGACGATGACGATGTTCTCCATGATGAAGGTGCCGATGAGAAGGATGGGGCGTATGCCGAAACTTTTCATCAGTGTGTAGATGTATTCGTTCTGGCGGTATTCCATGCCGGCGAGGGCTGTGAGCAATATGCCCACAATCGCGCTGATGCCGATGCAGAAGGCCACGCGGCACTGCGTTTGTTTGCTGAGGACAAGGTCCATTTCGCTCAGGAGTCGCGAGGCTGATATGAGGTTGCCTTGGCGGCCTTCCAATCGCATGAAATTGCGCAGGTACTGCTCGGCGCGGTTAATTTCCGCCGAGCCGTTGAGGTCGCGCACGCGGATGAGGACCTGCTGGGTGGTGTAGCTGTTGTTGGTCAGGCTTTCCGGCAGATGCTCCGGTTGAACGAGCATGCCCGCTTGACCCATAATGCGCATGAGCGGGTGCTCCGGGGACATGCGGCGGACGAAGGCATCGGTCTTCAGCTTGCCGAAGTTGGCGCTTGTCGGACCGGGGTTGATTTTGCTTTCATCGGTTGCCAGAACAGTGGGCAGGCCGCTTGCTGCCATGAAGGGGATGAACTGTCCGGCACGCCGGAAGTCGTAGGAGTAGACCATCACGCGTTTGTTGTCATCGAGGAGGGCGCTGCCGATGAGGGTGAGGGCGTAGGAGTCGGCATTGAGGGCGCTGCTGATGTCCTGTTCGGTAGGGAAGGCGGAGGGAATGTCGGGGTTGGTGCTGATGGTGGCAAAGACGATATCACCGCCCTGGCGCACGATTTTATCGCGCACGAGCTTGGTGGAGATGGCGTAGCTGCCCAGGGCGCTCAGAGCACTCAGACTGAGGAAGAATACTACCAGTACGCGCGCCAGCGGGCTGGAGATGCGCGTGAACCAGCGGTGTACCGTATCCTTAGCGAGATACAGGATTGTCAAAATCAATGATTTCATCGGCCAGTTCGAGAAGTCGGCTGTCGTGGGTGCTGATGATGCAGATGCGCCGCGAGGCATCCTTCAACACGAGTTTTTTGATGATGTCGGTGTTGCTGTCATCCAGTCCCGAGGTGGGCTCGTCGAGGAGGACGGTGGGGGCATCTTTCATGAGGGTGCGTGCAAGGGCGGCACGCTGTGCCTGACCGCCGGAGAGTTTGTCGGCTCGGCGGTGGCGCAGTTCCTGAAGTCCCAGGTCGGTGAGCAGGAGCTCGGCGCGGGGTTTCCATTGTTTGCCGGGAAGGACGGCCATCTCTGCCGCTAAGCGCAGATTGCGCTCCACGCTCATGAGAGGGAGCAGGTTGATGCCTTGGAACATGTAGGCAACATCCTGTCGGTGGTAGCGCCGACTGGTAACTCTGCGCCCGGTCGGGGTGGAAATTTTGCCCTTGTTGACCTTGAGGTAGCCGGCCAATAGCTTGAGGAGGGTGGTCTTGCCGGAGCCGGAGTAGCCTTTGAGCACGGTGATGCCGGTCTTAAAGGTGTGGGAGAAGTCGCGGATGACGGCATCTCGTCGCGTGTAGCCGAAGGTGATGTTGTCGCAGATGAGTTCCATGGCGGCGGGGGGAGGAAATCAGCTTTCGGCGGGTGAGAGGACGATTTCTCTCTGGCCTATGAGCAGGATGTTATAACCGGGGTGGGTGACTTTGATGAGTTGTTCCCAGTTCTCGCATTCCGAGGCTTCGGGGCGGGTGAGCAGTTCGGCTTTGCTGACGTGCAGTACGTCCGTGCCGGTCTCGTAGGTGAGGATGGCGGTGGTGTTGCTGCCGAGCATGTCGTAGGCCGTTTCGTATGTGTCCGCCGGGAGTTTGAAGAAGTAGACGAGCATGTCGCCGCCGTGGTTGGCTCGCTCGACTCGGCGGTGGGAGTAGGTACCGACAAGTTCGCGTCCGCCGGGGAGTTTGACGATGGTGGTGAACTTATCTTCGCTGAGCAGGGAGAGGTCGCTCTCGCTGATGTTGATGGTGATGTAGAAGGCGGAGTCGTCGCAGGCCGTGGCAAATGCTCGGGAGAGCTCGGAGTAATTGAGGGGCTGTGTGATGTCCTCCGGCAGGGTGATGTTGTACTGCAATCTGCCGGTGAAGGGCATGCGCAGAGTCATGGGGTCGTGCTTGTGCTCGAACTCCTTGCGTTTGCGGCGCTCCATGGTTTTGAGCTCACGCTCCAGGAGTGCTATGCGCTCGTCGATATCCTTAATGGATGTGCTGTCGGGCGGGCCTTCCTCTTTGAAGTCGTTATTGAAGCGGCGCTCAGCCGGGCTGAGTGAGTTGTAAAACACTACTTTGCGGCGCTGTGCCTTCAGTTTGAGGATTTCGTCTTTCTTGTTGAGGCGTTCGCGGGCTATTTGCAGCTCCATGTCCTCTCGCTCTTCAGCGGTGCGCTCTTTGTTGAGAATGGCGATGACCGTTCCTTCTTCCAGACGTTGCGAGGCATCTGTCAAATCGGTAACAATGCCTCGCTCGGGCAGGGGCAGTACGGCTACGCGCTCAGGGACAATCTTGGCGCTGAACTTGCCGACTTGTATGGGTGCGGCGGCGAGGGGCAGGCTGCTGAGCAGCAGCAGGAGGGCCTGACGGCAGTACATGGCGGGTGCTTCCGTTGGTTACATGGGGAAACCCAGACCGCCCGTTACTTTGCGCATTTCGGCATCGGCGAGGTTTTTGGAGCCTTCCAGAGCATCCTGCACGGCTTTGAGGATGAGGGAGGAGAGGAACTCGGCATCGTCCGGGTCGACGACGGCGGGGTCAATTTGGAGGGCTGTAATCATGCCGACGCCGTTGGCTGTGACTTTAATTTTGCCGCCGGCGGCCTCGGCTGTGTAACTTTTTTCTGCCAGTCTGGCTTGAGCGTTGGCCATGTTGGCTTGCATGGCCTGAGCCTGTTTCATGAGTTTTTGCAGGTTCATAATGGATGAGTCGCGTTGGAATTATGATTTAATAAGAGTTGCGTGGAATATTTCGAGCGCCTGTTCAATGAGCGGGTCGTGGTAGAATTCCTCGTCGGAGGGTTTCAGGCTGGCCGGGGCGGTGTTTTCCTGCTGCGGTGCAGGGACTGCCGGAGCGGGTTGTTCGGATTTGGGCTTGGGTTTGGGAGCCGGAGCCAGTTCTTCGAAATTGGGCGGTGGCAGGATTTCCGGTGCAGTGGGCGGGGGTACGCTGCCGTCGGTGACGATGCGCAGGCGCAGCCCATGTCCGCAGATGTCGGTGGCAGCGGTGCTGATGAGCTCGGAGAGGCTGTCGCTGAGCAGGGCATCGCGGGTGTCCATGTCATCGGGATGGATGGCAATGGTTGCCAGGCCGTCGTCATCGCTGATGAAGAGGGTGTGGCCGATATCACCGCCGGCAATGGGAGATTGTTCGCGCACTCGGTTGAGCACGGCATCCCATTCCTGCGGGGTGAGGGGGTGCTCGGCAGGTGTGGCAGGCTCTGTCGGTGCTAAGTCGCTGAAGAGGGGCGGAGCATCGTCAATGGGTTCCAAGCCCGGAGGCATGGTTTGCGGCATCTCGACGGGGACGGGCTCCGGAGCGGGGGCCGCTGCGGGCTCAGGAGCCGGTGTGAAAGGGGGTGTGCTCGGGGCTGCCGGGGTGGGCGCGGGCTGTGCTGCCGCTGCCGCGGTGCCGGGAAGTGCAACTTGCGGCAGAGGGGCGGTGGCAATGGGAGTCTCGGGCAGCGGGGCGCCGTTGAGGGCGCGGATGATGTCGCTGATGTTGGCCTCGGCCAGTGAGTGAACGGCCTGAATAAGTCCCATTTCAAGGTACAATCGCTTGTTGGTGCTCCAGCGCATTTGTTCCTCTGCGTGGGAGAGCACTTCCATCAGACGGATGATTTTGTCGGTGGGGGTGCGGCTGAGAAGGTCGTTGAGGGTGTTGCGCCATTGCTCGGGCAGGGTGCTGTGGGCCTCCTGCGGGGCGACTTTGGTGATGAGGAGTTCGCGCACAGCCCCCATGATTTCGGAGAGTAGCTGTCCCATATCGCGACCGGCCTCAGCAAGTTCGTGGATGAGGTGCAGCAGGCTCGGTAATTGGCGATCAAGCATGTAGGCGAGTGCTTTCGCTACGGTCTCGCGGCTTGTTACGCCGAAGATGTCGTTGACGTTCTGTTCGGTGATGTGGTTGCCGCAGAACGATACTAACTGGTCGAGCATGGACTGAGCGTCGCGCATGCCGCCGTCGGCTACGGTGGCAATGGCATAGGCTGCATCCTCATCGAGGGTTACGCCTTCATTGCCTGCAATGTTGACCAAGTGTCCGGCAATGACTTCCGTCGGAATGGGGCGCAGGTCAAATCGCTGGCAGCGTGAGAGAATGGTCGGCAGAATTTTGTGCGGCTCCGTTGTTGCAAAGATGAACATGACGTGAGCCGGCGGCTCCTCCAAGGTCTTCAGCAGAGCGTTGAAGGATTCCTTGGTGAGCATGTGAACTTCGTCGATGTAGATGATGCGGTACTTGCCCCGGGTGGGAGCAAACTGCACGTTGTCTCGCAGGTCACGGATGTTGTCGATGCCGCGGTTGGAGGCACCGTCAATTTCCTGTACGTCCAGACTGCGGCCTTCCGCTATTTCCAGACATACGTCCTCATCGGGGTCGAAGTCGACTTTCGGGCCGTCTGTGCAGTTGAGCGCTTTCGCAAAAATGCGGGCCGTGGAGGTCTTGCCGGTGCCGCGGGGACCGACAAAAAGGTAGGCGTGCGCCAGTCGCTGTTGCTCAATGGCGTTGCAAAGGGTGCGCACCACATGGTCTTGCCCCAGCACGTCTTTGAAGGTGCGGGGTCGATATTTTCTGGCGAAAACCTGATAACTCACGCTCTTCATTCTACCTTATTGCTCACGCCCGCGCAAGGGAAATGTGTGACACCTCGCTTTTTCGCATGCCTGCGAGTGCGGAGGTCTCGAGCGATGAGCTGAGGTCGTAATGATAAAAGATATTATAATTATGTTGCAAAAGAATGAGTAAGTGTTGATATAAACTAATGATTAAAATATAAGATAGATAAATCTTATATTTCATATAATTAAATTAGGTTTGTGCTTTAAAATTGATTTTTATATGGTGAGTATAAAGATATTATTCTTAGAATAGCTCTATTTATTCGAGTTAAAAAAATATCCCTGTATTCCCTTTAGGTATATAGGTAATAAAAATAAAGAAAGTTTTATTTTTATTATTCCTGTGGGTGAAAGGAGATTTAGGCTTCGAAAAATATTATCTTTCGTTATCGGTGCGTCAGTTTGGCTTTATGCACGGTTGTGAAATGATTTTATATAACTATACACCTATAGGAATACTGCTGCAATTATTTTAAAAACGCGGAGAGATGTACACGAAAAATAAAATCTCAGAAAGGTTGATTTTTAAGAAAAATAAGAAAAAATGAGTCCCGTTGCTTGCCGAGTGAAGGAAAAAGGTCAATTTTTTATGATTTTGGCATGTTAAAGCTTACTTTAATGAAAATGAGCTGCATGAAATTATGCTGAAGATTTCATGAAATGCCTGCGTTTGTAGCTGCAAAAGAGGGATAAAAATTCAGATTTTTGCTTAAAAATATACAAAAAAATACCTAAAAATGGGCTAAAATAATAAAGATTGCTTTACAATAAGCTGAATTTGAATATTATTTTTCTGTTCTCGGTTGTTCTTCTGAGACAGAGGAAAACGGATGATAAAAACGTCGGAAAAAATGAACGGGTGGTGAGTTCGGGAGTCTATATGTTATGCTGAATAGAGAGAGAAAGTGGATGTTGGCGGTGGGCGGAATGTTGGTGGCCGGGGGTATGGCGATTGCTTTGGTGGTTGGGCTGATGGTGTTCGGAGAGCATCGGTATGTAGATGAAGAGTCGTGTGCGTATAGTGAACTGAGTATGGATATGCAGCGGCAGCTTATGCCGGGGAGCAATAACATATATCGTGCGGCTTACCATCGTTCGCAAACGTCATTGCAGTATTTTCGCTTTGATGTGCCGTCGCGCGATATGGGAGAGATAGAGCGTTGGTTGTACTCATATTGCAAGGTGAAGGACGGAGTGAAACGAGCGGCTGCGGGTTTGCCTGAGGGGATGTCGGTGGCGCAACCTTTAGTGACGCCGGAGTGGTGGAAGGTGCCGAGCGGGGTGCATGGGGTGTATTACGAGTTTGTGTCGCCCGTTAATCATCGCAAGTGGGTGCAGGCTTTTGTGGTTCCGGCTCAGGGGAGGGTGTGGCTGAAATGGTCACGTCTTTGAGGAGCGTGCAAAGTCTCAGTATTTGTCGGAGCTGGCTTTACGCGCGCGTTCTGCGCGCGTGCGCGTCTTTTATACTTTTGAGGATATGTAAGTTGTTATTTCTGATTATCAAACGATTATAAATATTCTGTAAATAAAATTCAAAAAAAGGCTTGCATTTTGGGTTGATGTGTGGCATATATCTGCAAGTTTATACTGTACCATGCCTAAGGACACATCTATCAAGAAGATATTGGTCATCGGTTCGGGCCCCATTATTATCGGGCAGGGTTGTGAGTTTGACTACTCCGGTACCCAAGCTTGTAAGACATTGAGAGAAGAGGGGTACGAGGTAGTGCTTGTCAATTCCAATCCCGCCACCATCATGACGGACCCGGAGACGGCACCACGCACATACATCGAACCACTGGCACCTGAGTTTATCGAGAAAATCATTGCTCGTGAGCGTCCGGATGCGCTGCTGCCGACCTTGGGTGGTCAGACGGCTCTGAATGCCGCTATGGAACTTCATCGCTCCGGTGTGCTTGAGAAGTATGGCGTGCGCGTGATTGGTGCCGATGCCGACGCTATCGACAAGGGCGAGGACCGTCAGCGATTTAAGGATGCCATGCTCAACATCGGGCTGGACGTGCCGGCATCGGGTGTGGCTCACAACATGTCCGAGGCTTGGGATATTGCCAAGAATGTTATTGGCGGATATCCGATGATTATTCGCCCGGCTTTCACTCTCGGCGGTACCGGTGGCGGTATTGCTTACAATAAGGCTGAGTACGAGGAGATTGTGCAGCGAGGTCTTGACCTGTCGCCTGTGCATGAAGTTCTTATCGAAGAGTCTTTGCTTGGTTGGAAGGAAATCGAGATGGAGGTCATGCGTGACTGCGCCGACAACTGCATCACCATCTGCTCCATCGAGAACTTCGACCCCATGGGTGTGCACACCGGCGACTCCATTACCGTGGCACCTGCCATGACCCTCACTGCCCGTGAGTACGCCGAACTGCGCGATGCCTCCTTTGCCATCATCCGCGAAATCGGCGTGAAGAGCGGCGGCAGTAACATCCAGTTCGCCGTATGCCCCCGCACCGGTCGTCAGGTTGTTATCGAGATGAACCCGCGTGTGAGCCGTTCCTCGGCTCTCGCTTCCAAGGCAACCGGTTTCCCCATCGCTAAGGTTTCGGCTAAGCTTGCAGTCGGCTATACCCTCGATGAACTGAAGAATGACATCACGCAGACCACGCCTGCCTCCTTTGAGCCGACGATTGACTATGTGGTGTGCAAGGTGCCGCGCTTTACCTTCGAGAAGTTTAAGAAGGCCGATGAGCGCCTGACCACCGCCATGAAGAGCGTGGGTGAGGTGATGAGCATCGGTGCCACCTTTAAGGAGTCTTTGCAGAAGGCGCTTCGTTCGCTCGAAACCGGCCGCTGGGGCTTCGGTTTCGATGCCAAGGATCCCGTCAATCCCACGCGTCAGGAGATTGCCGCTAAGCTCTCCGTGCCGAATGCCGACCGTATTTTCTGGATTCAGACGGCCTTTGTCAATGGATTTACAGCCGATGAGATTGTTGACCTGACTCAGATAGACCCCTGGTTCATCGACCAGTTGCAGCAGTTGGCTGAGGCCGGCATGCAGTTGAAGACCCTTGATCTGCGCGAGGCTAAGAAGCTTGGCTTCTCTGACCGCCAGATAGCCTATGCCCGCGGCTGCTCAGAGGATGAGGTTCGCGCTGAGCGCAAGGCTAAGGGGATACTGCCCACTTACCGCTTGGTCGATACCTGTGCTTCTGAGTTCGAGGCTGTTACGCCTTATTACTACTCCACCTACGGTGAGGAGCAGGAGGCTCGCATCTCCGATCGCAAGAAGATTATGATTCTCGGCGGCGGCCCGAACCGCATCGGTCAGGGTATTGAGTTTGACTACTGCTGTGTGCACGCCTCCTTTGCTCTGAAGGAGCTGGGTTACGAGACTATCATGGTCAACTCTAACCCCGAGACGGTGTCGACTGACTACGACACATCGGATAAGCTTTACTTCGAGCCGCTTACGCTGGAAGATGTGCTCAATATCTGCGATGTGGAGCAGCCTGAGGGTGTGATTGTGCAGTTCGGCGGTCAGACCCCGCTGAACCTCGCCGCAGCACTGGCTGAGCGCGGAGTACCCATCATTGGTACCAGCCCCCGCAGCATTGAGCTGGCTGAGGATCGTAAGTACTTCTCCGCTCTGCTCGATGAGATTGGCTTGCGCCAGGCCGAGGCCGGTACGGCCACGAATGAGGAAGAGGCTGTTGCTGTGGCTCAGCGCATTGGTTTCCCCGTTCTGGTACGTCCTTCTTTCGTGCTGGGCGGTCGCGCCATGATGATTGTGTACGATGAGAAGGAGCTGCGCACTTACATGCGTGAGGCTGTGGATGCCTCGCCGGAACGCCCGGTACTGGTAGACCGTTTCCTGCAGAATGCTCTCGAAATCGACGTCGATGTGATTGCTGACGGCGAGATGAGCGTGGTCGGTGCCATTATGCAGCACGTTGAGCCCGCCGGTATTCACTCCGGTGACTCCGCCTGTATGATTCCGCCCAACAAGGTGAGCGATGCCATGCACGCTGAGATGATGCGTGCTGCTAAGGAGCTCGCTGCCAAGCTCAATGTGAAGGGTCTCATGAATTGCCAGTTCGCCATTAAGGATGAGCAGCTTTACGTCATTGAGGTCAATCCCCGAGCCTCCCGAACCGTGCCCTTCGTCTCCAAGTCCATCGGTGTGCCGCTTGCTAAGCTTGCCGCTAAGGTGATGAGTGGCATGACTCTTACGGAACTCGGCTTCACCAAGGAGGTTGTACCGCCTTACTACACCGTGAAGGAGGCTGTGTTCCCCTGGAACCGTTTCCCGGGCATCGACGTAGTACTGGGGCCGGAAATGCACTCGACCGGTGAGGTGATGGGTATCGATACCGATCCTGAGCTCGCCTACATGAAGAGTCAGATTTCCGCCTTCAACCCGCTGCCGGATAAGGGCTTGGTGTTTATTTCCGTGCATGACCGCGATAAGGATACCGTGACCGACATTGCCCGCCACATTGCTGCTGCCGGCTTCGATATTTGTGCCACGAAGGGCACGATGATTCACCTGCTGCAGAACGGCATTGAGTGCGAGCGTGCCTATAAGGTACACGAAGGTCGCCGTCCGAACATCGTTGACCGCATTAAGAACGGTGATATTGCCTTCGTTATCAATACTCCCGGCTCTCACGATGCCCGTGAGGACGAAGTTGCCATCCGTGCCGCTACCGTCAATAACAAGGTGTCGTACGCGACGGACCTCTCGTCTGCACGTGCCTGTGCTGCCGCTATTCTCCATAATAAGAATAAGGTGGCAGGTGTGTGCACGCTGCAGGAGTACCATGCCGCGAACTGAAATCGCTGATAGTTTATTTACCGGGTGGAGCTGTTGTGCTCTGCCCGTTTTTTCTTGTGTTAACAAAAAAAGCCTGCACGTTAATGGCGTGCAGGCTTTTTCTGAAAGGGAAATGGTGTCGGGGCTTCAGTTATGCTCGGCAATCGTGGCGTAGTAGTGCTCCAGCAGCGAGATGATGCGTCCGCGCTCATAGGGGGCGAATGAGGCCCATCCTGCGGCATCGAGCTCCAGCCAAGCCGTTTTGACGGATTTGAGCATTTCTTCGCCGGCAGGGGAGAGAGCGATGATGCGGCGGCGCTTATCTTCCGTTGCTCCCGTGCGTGTGATGAGCCCGGCGGCTTCGAGCTGGCGCAGGAGTAGGTTGACGTGCTGACGGCTCAGTTCGCGTGCATCGGCCAGAGCGGAGGGCTCCATGCCCTGCGGGGCGGCTTGCAGACTCTCCAGCAGCAGATATTCGTTGTACGAGAGATGTACTCGGCGCAACACCGCGTTGAACGCCTCGTCGATATTTTTCCACAGGGTTAGCCAGCGCTGAAAAAAATCACTGTCAGTATCGTTCATAAAGTTGCTTTTATTATGCAAAGTTAAGCGAATTTGTCAAGGCTCTATGACAACTTTCTGACCGATTGTGACGCAGTTGAAAAGGGTGAGCATATCCTGTGGTGCGAGCCGAATGCAACCGTGCGAGGCCGGGGTGCCGAGGCGGTGAATATCGTTGGTGCCGTGTATGTAAATGTAGCGTGAGAGGGTGTTGGCATTGTGCGGCTCGAGGCCGTTGAGGGTGAGGATGCGGGTGAGGATAACATCTTCTCCGCGAGCTGCGCCGGGGTAGGTGCCGACCGGTATTCTCCCGCGGAATACAGTCATGAGCGGAGCGTTTTCGCCGTAGAGGCCGGCTATTTCAAAGAGGCCGAGCGGGGTGCGCCCGCTGCCCGGCTCACTGCCTGTGCCTGCCTTGCCGGTGGAGCAGGGGAAGCATAACTCCCCGTAGCGAAGTTCCTGTCTGCTGACCGAGATGTGGAGCATGGGTGGAAAAATCCGCCGCTTGCATGGTGCAGGCGGCGGATTGTCAAAGCTTAATATCTGTAAGCCTCGGCCTTGTAGGGACCTTCGACCTTCACGCCGATGTAGTCGGCCTGCTTTTGAGTGAGGGTGGTGAGGTGTACGCCGAGTTTAGCGAGATGGAGGCGGGCCACCTCTTCATCGAGTACCTTGGGGAGAACCTGTACGGTATTGGCGCGGGTGCCGCGGTCCTGCCAGAGTGCCATCTGAGCGAGTACCTGATTGGTGAAGCTGTTGCTCATCACGAAGGAGGCATGGCCGGTGGCACAACCGAGGTTCACAAGGCGCCCCTCAGCCAGCAGGTAGAGGCTGTGACCGTCCGGGAAGGTGTATTTGTCGACCTGAGGCTTGATGTTGGTACGGACGATGCCCTCACGAGCCTGCAGGCGGGCTACCTGAATTTCGTTGTCAAAGTGACCGATGTTGCAGACGATGGCCTGATCTTTCATCTGCTCCATGTGCTCGAGGGTGATGATGTCGCAGTTGCCGGTCGTGGTGACATAGATGTCTGCCGTGCCGAGGGTGTCCTCCACCGTGAGCACGCGGTAGCCCTCCATGGCGGCCTGCAGGGCGCAGATGGGGTCGATTTCGGTGACGATGACCTGAGCCCCCAGCCCGCGGAGAGCCTGTGCGCAGCCCTTGCCTACATCGCCGTAACCGCAGATGACGGCCACCTTGCCGGCAATCATGACATCAGTCGCGCGCTTAATGCCGTCCGTAAGGCTCTCGCGGCAGCCGTATAGATTGTCGAACTTGCTCTTGGTAACGGAGTCGTTGACATTGATGGCTGGGAAGAGCAGTCGGCCGTCGCGCTCCATCTGGTAGAGACGATGTACGCCGGTGGTGGTCTCCTCGCTCACGCCCTTAATTTCGGGCATCCAACGGTGGAAAATGCCGGGCTGTTCGGAGCCGATGCGCTTGAGTAGGGCTTTGATGACGCTCTCCTCCTCGCTGCCGGAGGGCGTGTTCACCCAGTCGTCCCCGTTTTCCATTTCATAGCCTTTGTGCAGCAGCAGAGTGGCATCGCCACCGTCATCAACTATGAGCTGCGGGCCCAGACCATCTTTGTGGCTGAGAGCTTGCCAGGTGCATTCCCAGTACTCCTCGAGAGTCTCGCCCTTCCATGCGAAAACCGGAACACCGGCGGCAGCAATAGCGGCGGCGGCGTGGTCCTGCGTGGAGAAGATGTTGCAGGAGGCCCAGCGTACATCTGCACCCAGAGCCACGAGCGTCTCGATGAGAATGGCGGTCTGAATGGTCATGTGCAGGGAGCCGGTTATGCGTACACCTTCCAACGGGCGGGAAGGTCCGTACTTCTCTCGGCATGCCATGAGGCCGGGCATTTCATATTCCGAAACCTCGATTTCCTTGCGCCCCCACTCTTGCAGGGTGATGTCTGCCACTTTGTAGTCTGCTGTTGCGTTCATGTCGGGGGAGATTGTACCCTTTCCTTTGTCATTCGTCAATTCTAAGTTGACACACATATGCAACTCGGGTAGAGTTAAGGCTTATGAGATGTTCTGTTATATTGTCGGTTCTTATGGGGATGATGGCGTGCGGGATTCATGCCGCGCCCTCGGCTGAGGTGCGTGAGCTTCCCGGTATTATCCCTCGCCCGTTGCAGTTACAGGTAAGTGCCGGAGCCGTTGGTTTTGATATGAGCCGCGGCATACGGGTACATTACAACGTCAGTCGCAGCGAATTGGGGCGTGCGGCCGTTCGGGCTCTTATGGCGGCCGAAGTGGATGTGCTGCCGGAGGAGAATGTGGGTGAACTGACTGTGGAGCAGGTGGCGCATGATAATAAGGAGTGGTATGCCATCGAGGTGTCCCCTCAGGGAATTGCTCTGCGCGTGGCCGGGTTGCAGGCTTTGCCCTGTGCTGCACAGACCTTGGCTCAGAGCGTCGTGAAAGATGTTGCGGGCAAGCCGGCCCTGCCGACCATGCAGGTGGAGGATGCTCCGTTGCTGCCCTGGCGCGGGCTTATGCTCGATCCCTGCCGTCATCCTCTGAGTGTGGAGCAGACCTGTAAGATGTTGCGCATCATGGCTCGCTATAAGCTCAATCGGCTTCATTGGCACTTGGCGGATGATCAGGGGTGGCGAATAGAGATAAAGGCGTACCCGCGCCTGACGGAAGTAGGCTCTCATCGCGCCGAGACTCCGCTTTTGGCTAATCATGAGCAGGGGGATGGTATTCCCACCGAACCCTTTTATTACACGCAGGACGAAATCCGTCAGGTGGTGGCCTATGCCAATAGTTTGGGAATAACCGTCATTCCGGAAATTGAGGTGCCGGGGCATTCCTGCGCGGCTATTGCAGCCTATCCGGAATTGGGCAACAGCGATGTGCCCGGCTACGCTCCCCGAGTGGCGACCACATGGGGGGTGCTGCCCTATACCTACGCTCCCAAAGAAGTGACGATGAAATTTCTGACGGCGGTTTTTGCTGAGCTCTGTGAGCTTTTTCCCAAGGCGGAGTTCATTCATATCGGCGGTGATGAGGCCCCGCGTGAACAATGGCAGCGCAGTCCCTTTGTGCAGAAGTTCATGCAGCAGCACGGCATGCGCCACGCCGGGCAGGTGCAGCACTGGTTCACGCACCGCATGGCTGAGTTGTTGGCGGCACATGGTCGCCGCATCATCGGTTGGGATGAGATTATCGATGACGGAGCCGTGCCGGGGGATGCCGTGGTGATGTACTGGCGCTCCTGGGTACGCCCGTCCTCTCTGTTGCGCGCACTTCAGGCCGGACATGATGTTATTCAGTCGCCCGATTCGCATTTTTACTTCAATTTCAGTCAGGGTAAGTTACCGTCGGACCCGAAGTACCGCCCGCACGGCAGCCTGACGGCGGAGCAGGATTGGCGCCATGTGTACGCATATAATCCCGTGCCGGAGGGAATATCCGAGGAGCAGCGCCGCCATCTCATCGGTTTGCAGGCCAACTGCTGGAGTGAGAGCATAGCCGATGGTCCAAAGCTGGAGTACCAGACGGTTCCGCGTCTTTGTGCGCTGGCTGAGGTGGCATGGCTGCCGGCTCACATGCGACAGGAAAAGGAGTTTTTGGGGCGAATTTATGCGCAGTACCCTTGGTTTGAAAAGGAGAAGATTAATTATCGCCGCGAAGATGGCTCACCGGCTCGCCCCTGAGCCGCAATTTGCCGTTGCCAAATGGCTGCGGCTGCGATATAATGACCCCGTACAGCAGTTGATTATTACCCATGCATACGCTTCGATACGAACCCATTTCCGCTGCTTTTTATGCAGACCGACGTGACAAACTCGCCGCGCAACTTCCTGCCGGCAGTCTGGTGATTGTACATGCCAACGATGTTTACCCGACGAATGCCGACGGCACTCTGCCTCATCACCAGAATGCCAACCTCTTCTACCTGACCGGTATTGATCAGGAGGAGACGGTGCTTATCATGCGAGTGCAGGAGGACGGCTGCCATGAGGATACCCTTCTGCTGCGCGAGACGAATGAGCATATCGTTATATGGGAAGGTGCCCGACTGACCCGCGAGCAGGCTACGGAGATGAGTGACATCACTGATGTGCGCTGGACGGATGAGTACAATGCTCTTCTGGCTCAGTGGGTGCCTACTGCCAAGCAGGTGTGGTTGGAGCAGGATAATCATCCCCGTCGCAATACCTATGTTCAGACCCGCAATGCCCGTATGGAGGCGGCGCTGAAAGCAGCTTATCCCGATGTGTGCGTGAAGAGCCTCTATGAGATTCTTGCCGACATGCGATTGGTGAAGACCGAGGAGGAACTGGCACAACTGCGCGAGGCTTGCCGCATAACCGGTGAGGGATTTGTTGAGGTGTTGCGCAGCATTAAGCCCGGTATGGGTGAGTGGGAGATGGAGGGGCTGCTCAGCTCGGCTTATATTCGTCGTCGTGCTCGTAAGTTCTCTTTCCTGCCCATCATTGCCAGTGGTAAGGATACCTGCGTTCTTCACTATATTTCCAATCACAAATGCTGTGAGGACGGTGACCTCATTCTCTTTGATATCGGTGCCGAGTATGGCGGCTATGCCGGCGATATGACCCGCACCGTACCTGCCAACGGTAAGTATAGCCCGCGCCAGAAGGCCGTGTACGAGGCATGTTTGGCCGTTCATCGTTATGCCCGCGATATCATGCGTCCCGGTCTGAAGAAGAGCGAGTATGAGCGCATGGTGAGGGTGCGTATGGCCGCTGAGCTGGTGAAGCTGGGGTTGTTGACGGAGGAAGAGGTGGCAGCCGCTCCGGAAAATCCCCTTTGCGTGCGCAAGTATTATATGCACGGTACTTCTCACCCGCTGGGTATAGATGTACACGATGTCGGTCCCGTTGACCCTGTTTTTGCCGAAAATCAGGTGTGGACTATCGAGCCGGGTATTTATATCCCCGCAGAGAATATCGGTGTGCGTATCGAGACGGATGTTGTTATCCGTGCTGACGGCACAGAGGACCTCATCCCGAATGCTCCTCTGGATGTGGCCGATATCGAGGCGCTGATGGCTCAGGCCTGATGATCTTTAAGTGGAATGCGAACGGCGCGGCACTCTGACTGAGGGCCGCGCCGTTTGTTGTGTAAGGAGTGCAGGATTTAGTGCTTTTTACGCAGAGTGTGGAGACGCTGCTCCATTTTGGGGCGCAGGGTGTGCTCTATCCAGGCGTAGGCTGCTTCGAGTCCTTCGGATTTGAAGATGCGGCCAATCTGAGCCTCTACGCCGGTGGCATTGCCCGTCAGTCGCAGGAAATCATTGCTGGTGAACTCAATGAAGAGCTTGCCGTCAATCTGGCCGCGGAATGAGAGAATCCACTCACGAACGTAAAGAGCCAGAATGGCATCGCCCACCCAGGCTTGGGCGCGCACTTTGGGGTCGAGGTCAGGGGGGAGGGTTGACATGGAGGACAAGTGTGTGGGGGTGTATCAGGCGGTAATGACGGTTGTTATATCCGTCGTGCCAGACGGTTGTTCCGGTGATTGTTCGGGAATAAGGGGCGGGAAAAGTTCCTGCACGCGCTTGCGGATTTCGGTTTCGGCATCGGAGTTCCAGTAGCCGGAGTCGAGCTCGATGGCGATGTGGCTGTACGGAAGTCGGGTGCGAGTGCGGATGTAGAGCACACGGAACTCTTTGGCCGCGCGGGCAAGTTGCATGTCAATTATGCGGCTGTTGACCTCGTAGTGAAAGCGTCCGAGGAGAAGCTGTTCGAGTTTTTTGCGGTGCTCTTTTACGCCCGGTGCTCTGCTTTCGGGCATGGCGCTCAGCTCATAACTTGTCCAGATGCGCGGTACGACGGCTCCCTCCAGTTCCAGCAGGTCCAGCACTTCGCGGAAGGTGTCGGTCGTGTCGGTCGGAACATTGATGCAGACCACACTTTCGCCTGCCGGTAAGGGGTAGGCCGGGTCGGCTATCACAACCCAGTTGCGCGCACCCAGTTGCAGGAGGTTGGGCGCAATTTGCGTGCGGGCAATGTCGATGTCGTTGACGACGTTGGGACCCAACTGCTGGCACGAGGCAAACACGGCGGCTGCCGTCAGTACGGTCGCCGCCTTGTGTAGGGTGCTGGTTGTGAAAATGTTCACAAAGTGAAGGAGTGGACCCGGTGCCGCTTTAGCCGCGGGCTCTCGGCTCGCGTTCACCGGCTGTCATCACGCCGGGGCGAGTCGTGAACGGACCGCCGGCAGTGGGGGCTTTCTCGGTGAAGGCTACGCCGGGCAGCTCGGTGGGCTTGCCGGCTACGGGGAAATCTTTGCGCAGCGGGTGGTAGGGGTAGCCGTCCCACATCATGATGCGACGCAGGTCCGGGTGCCCGACGAACTCGATACCCATCAGGTCGTACTGCTCTCGCTCCAGCCAGTTGGCCGAGCGCCACAGCGGTACCATGGAGGGTACGGAACATTCCGCCTCGCTCACAGGGCAGCGTACCAGAAGATTGGCGCCGGTCTCTGCCTGAGTGATGGTGTAGTTCACCTCGAAGCGGGGCTCTTCGCCCAAATTGTCAACGGAAGAGACACAGGTGAGCATGTCGAACCCGCAGCCTTCCTTGGCGTAGGTCATGACCTCGGTGAGATCCGCCGGGGAGATGGTGAGGGTGATGTCGCCGCGGAACTCTTTACGGCCGACTCGCGGATAGCGGGCGCAGATGCGGTCTGCTGCCTCGTTCTGAAGTTTGGTGAGATTTGCCATGATGAGATGGGGTCTTTCTTATCTCGCGACGGAGGTTAAAATCAGTCAGTAATGGGCATTTTTGCCGTGATGGTGTCGGCATTCTGAGCGGTGCGGGGCTCGTGGGTGCTGAAGAAGCCGTGCAGCGGGTGCTCGGTCTGCATAATCTTCTCCTTGAGGGTCATCAGACCCTGTAACAGAGCCTCCGGGCGGGGAGGACAGCCGGAAATGTATACATCAACCGGAACAATCTTGTCGACACCCTGCAAGACGGAGTAGGAACGGAACATGCCGCCGGAGCAGGCACAGGCACCGCAGGCAATGCACCACTTGGGCTCAGGCATCTGATCCCAGATGCGGCGCACCAGCATGGCCATCTTGTAGGTGATGGTGCCGCAAATGAACATGAAGTCGGCCTGGTGCGGGGTGTAGCGGTTTACTTCGGAGCCGAAACGCGAAATGTCGTAGCGCGAGCAGGAGGTGGCCATGTATTCAATGGCGCAGCAAGAGGTGCCCATGGGCATGGGCCAGAGGGAGTGCTGCTGTACCCAGTTAATGGCAGCCTCGGCCGTTGTGTAGAGAAAGCCTCCATCGGCATCCGGGTCGCACATGTAGTTCTGTTCGATTTCCTGAAGATTGTCACTTGCCATAGCGTGTATCGCAGGGGGTCTTTCCTGATGCCCTGCCGGGGTCTAGCATAGCGCATTTTATCCCGTCAGGCAAGCCAAATTTATGGGCAGTAAGAAGTTTTAGCCCGATTTGTATGGCAGAAAACTTAAGTGTTACAAAATAAATGCCCTAATAAAGGCTTGACGAGTGGGGGAAAGTTGGGGTAAATTATACGGGTATGAACGCACGCACGCTTAATCGGACGGCCACGTTGATGGCTATTGCTATGACCGTTTCATTGTATGCACAGGCTCAGGAGTCTACGGGTGATCCTTTCCTCGATGCCATGCTCAGTGACCAGAAACAGGCAGAGGAGGCCGAGGCGGAGAAGGCTGCGGCCGAGGCATCTCTCCGAGGTGCTGCTGCAACAACGAAGAATCATGCGGAAAATGCCCGTCTGACCCGTCCTACGCTTGATTTGGACGGAGTGAGCGAAGAGGTGATGAACCGTGAGTTCGGTGACAGTACCGCCGTCTTTGCCAATGAGCGTGCGTATGAAGGCAAGACGGTGAAGTCCGTGAGCATTCGTTACATTTCCGGCAATCGTGTGCTGCCTGACAGCCGTCTGCTTGATGTCGTGCAGACTCGTGCGGGCTCCGAGTATAACTCCGTGCGTGTGAATGAAGACTTGGAGCGCTTGATTCAGCGTGGTCTGGTGGATGGCGATGCTCGCGTGGCTGTTGAGCGCACAGGTGGTGGTGTGCGTGTGATTTTTGAGGTGCGTCCGGCTGATGTGATGGCCGGTGTGGGCTTTACCGGCAATGCCCGTTTTACGGCCGAGGAACTGCGTGAAGGTCTGGATGAGGCTCGTCAGGAGTCGCTTCGCCTGCGCTCCGGTACGGCTTTTAATGACCAGAACCTGGCCATCGCCCGTGCTAAGATTGTTCAGATGTACAAGGAAGCCGGTTATCCGGACACAAAGGTTAGCTGGCGCTACACCAAGACGGCTCGTGCCGGCTACAGCGACGTGGTGTTCGATATCGTGGAAGGTCGCGAGGTGACGATGGATAATATCGAGTTTGAGGGCAACACGGCATTCGACGATGTGCAGTTGCGCCAAGTGATGTCGACCAAGGAGCGCGGCCTTTTCACCTGGTTTACCAAGTCCGGCCGTGTGGACCGCGATAAGGTGGAGGATGATTTGGACAAGGTTGTGCGCCTGTATCGTAACTATGGTTATCTGCGTGCTAAGGTAGCCAAGGTGGAGTACTTTGACAATGGCAATCCTTCCGGACCGCAGCGGCTGACCATGCGCGTGACCATGGATGAGGGACCTGTTTATAAAGTACGCAATGTCTCATTCTCCGGTGTGAAAGTCTATACACCCGAGCAGCTTATGCCCGGTTTGAGCATGCTGGGCGGTGACATTTATTCCCTGCAGAAAGTCTCGGATGACTCGACGATGATTCGCAATTACTACGGTGCCAAGGGATATTCCGATGCCGATGTGCGCCCTGATATCAATGAGGTGGGGGTGGACTCTGAAGGTCGCCGTTTGGTCGATATCAATTATGCCGTACAGGAGGGTGGCCGTTATGCCGTAGGCCGCATCAATGTGCTGGGCAATACCAAGACCAAGCAGCACGTCATTCTTCGTGAGTTGCCGCTCAAGCCCGGTCAGCCGCTCAATGCCGTGGACCTCGAGACTGCTCGCAAGCGTCTGCAGAACCTCAACTACTTCAGCGCGGTGGAGGTGTCGCAGTCGGCCTCGGCCACTCCCGGCTACCGTGATATCAATGTTAACGTACAGGAGAAGATGACCGGTAGCTTCAGCGTGGGCTTTGCTTTCTCATCTGTGGAGAATCTTTATCTTTACGCCAATGTCACGCAGTCCAACTTTGACATTAAGGGATTGTTCGGCGGCGGTTCCTTTGTGGGTGGCGGTCAGCGTTTGTCCATCTCCGGGCGTTTGGGTACCGACACGCAGAGTGCCTCGGTTTACCTGTTGGAGCCGTGGTTCCTTGATCGTAAGATTTCGCTCGGTAATGAGCTGTTCTTCTCCGAGTCTACTTACATGAGCGATTATTATGAGCAGCAGAACTTCGGCTATGCTCTTACGCTTCGCAAGGCTATTAACGACCTCAACAGCATTAAGTTACAGTACCGAATCGAGCGCTTTGAGATTGATCCGGAGTATGATGCTCCTCCCTTCTTCCAGGCTCAGGCCGGTAAGTACACTCGCAGTAATATCCGTCTGGCATACGAGTACGACTCTCGCGATGCTCAGATAACTCCCCGTAAGGGCGGACACTTGGAGATTTTCGGTTCCTGGTCAGGTCCCGGCAGCACGGTCGAGACTATCAGCGCCGGTATTAACGGTTCGTACTACTATAATTCCTTCTGGGACTCCATCTTCAGCATCAACTTCGGCATCGAAACTATAGATGCCGTTGACAGTGATGAGAGCGTGCCGGTGTTTGAGCGTTGCTACCTCGGTGGTCCCAACAACTTGCGTGGTTTCCGCTATCGTGACGTCGGTATGGTGAATGAGGAGCTTGCGGGTGATGAGTCCATGGGCGGTCTGAGCTCTGCCTTTGTTCAGTTTGAAGTGACATTCCCGTTGATTGACTCCATGCGCTTTGCGATGTTTGCAGATGCCGGTTTTGTGAACCCTGACTTCTGCGAGTTCTCGACATCCGATATTTCGGCTGACGTAGGCATCGGTCTGCGCCTTAACCTGCCGATGGGTCCCATCGCCGTGGACTATGCCATCCCTGTTAAGACCGGCAATGCAGTTGACCGCAGCGGTCAGTTCCAGTTCTACGTGGACTACAAGTACTAAAGCCTTGAAAAAAACGCCCCCGGCAGCTTCGGCTCGCCGGGGGATTTTTGTTGTTCCAATGCAGAACGATGTTATTATTGTCAGGAGGGGTCGATAAGTTTAGTGAGCAATCGGTTCATCTGCTCGACGATATCAGGGTGCTGTTGAGCGATGTTGTTGAGCTCCTGCAAGTCGTTTGAGAGGTCGTAGAGGTGTTCCTTTTTGCCTTGTCGGTAATATTTGTACTGTCCGTAGCGCAGTGCCTTGGGGCCGCCGTTGGTACTTTCGATGATGTGGGGGGCTCCTGTGCGGTCTTTTCCCAGCAGGGCGGGGAGCTGATTGCGGCTGTCGGGCAGTGCACCCTCGGGTACGATGGCTCCTGCCAGTTCGGCCAGACTGCGGGCAAGGTCGATTTGGCTCACCAGCGCGGAGCTGTCGCCTCGCTCTGTGTGGCCCGGCCAACTGACAATGAAGGGTACGCGTGTGCTGCCTTCCATAAGGCCGTATTTGCCGCCGCTGAGGCGGCCGTCGCGCCATTGTCCGGCATTCATCGGTGCGACGGGGTTGTGACCCCTGCAATCGCGTATAGAGCCGTCCAGGTAGCCGTCGTTGATGACGGGGCCGTTGTCGCTGCTGAAGATGAATAGGCAGTCGCTGTAACCGTATTTGTTGAGGGCTTGTCGCAGGCGCCCCAGACAATCGTCCATTTGCAGGGTGACATCTCCCCGTATCCCCATGCCGCTCTTGCCGACAAATCGCTTGTGCGGGTCGCGCGGTACGTGGATGTCATTGGTGGCAAAGTAGAGGAAGATGGGGCGACGGAGAGCCGCACTCTCGGCAATGAAGTTGATGGCTTCGTCGGTGAGGCGATCAGCCATGTCTTGGTCTTTCCATCGGGCAGCGTGACCGCCTTTCATGTAGCCGATGCGGGGTATGCCGTCGATGACGGAGCAGTTGTGCTGCGGGCCGAAACTGCGAGCGTGGGGTTTGACGAGTTCGGGGTGGGTGCTCCCCAGCGGCTCGCCTTCAAAGGGCACCTTGTAGCTCACTTCTATGGGGTCGGAGGGGTCGAGGTTGACGACATGGCCGTTTTTCAGGTAAACGCAGGGCACACGGTCACCGGTGGCTGCGAGGATGAAGGAGTGCTCAAATCCGACTTCTGCCGGGCCGGGGCTGATGTGGCGGTTCCAGTCAGTCGGGGTGGTACCGCGACCGAGACCGAGGTGCCATTTGCCGATGACGGCGGTGCGGTAACCGGCTTTTTTCATGAGGGAGGGCAGGGTGGCTCGTTCCTGTTCTGTGGGGAGAATGAGTTTGGCATCTCCGGGGAGTATGCCGGTACCTTTGCGCCGCCAGGCGTATTCTCCGGTCAGTAGAGAGTAGCGCGAAGGGGTACAGACAGAGTGGGTGCTGTGAGCATCGGTAAAGCGTAGCCCTTCCTCGGCCAGTTTGTCGAGGTTGGGGCAGGGAACTTTGTCGCAGCCGTAGGTTGATGTGTCGTTATAGCCCAAATCATCGGTGTAGAAAATGACGATGGCTCGTGGTTTTTCCGCAGCAATGAGGGGCAGCGCAAAGCTAAGCAGGCAGAGAAAGTGCTTTATCATGTAATCAGTTTAACAGATGGCTCTCCCTCTTGTCAATAGAGAGAGGGATAAAAAAATCAGCAAAGCGGAATCGGGTTCCGCTTTGCTGATGTCAAATGGAATGGCGGTTCTCAGGAATCTTCGTGGTTGTCGCTCTTGATGAGCTTGGTGCAGCAGATGATGAAGAGACCCCATACGATGCCGCATGAGAGAACCATGGTGATGATACCGGCTGTTGTCATAATGGTGAAAGGGGGTGGAGATTGGGTTGTAAATTACTTCTTACGGTTATGGAATTGGGTAGAGGTACGGATGACGATTACCATGAAGAGCGCGACAATGGCTGCCCATGCCAACGGGAAGATGGCACCGGGTTTCATCTCAATAATATTGGTGATGTAGACACATGTCTTGCCGAAGATGTTCTGGTAAATCCATGCCGTGATGATGGTGAGCATGAAGAGCGGAGTTACCCAGCGGATGATGAACCCGATGGGGCGCGGCAGGGTGAGCTGTGAGTTGTGGCGTAGCTCGGCCAGACCTTTGTTGGTACCCCATTTGATATTGAAGAGGTAGAGGTAAAGCCCCGTGGTAATGTAGAGGCTCACACTGGCAAACCAGAAGTCCAGTGTGTCGAGTGCCAGCAGGTCGGTGGTAAACCAGGCAACCATCAGCGTGCCGCAGGTGAGCAGCATGGCCATGATGGTTACGCTCTGTATGCGGCGTAATCCCCAGAACTCCTCCAGGAAGGCCACTCCGGGCTGCAGCATGGAGATGGCACTCGTGATGGCTGCAATGAAGAGCAACAGGAAGAAGAGGGTGCCGAAGAGCTGGCCGCCCGGCATGCTGTGGAAGACCATCGGCAGGACGTTGAAGCCCAGACCGAAGGTGCTTGTCGTGGCTGCTGCGGCTACACCCAGCAGGCCTACTGCTGAGGGGATAATCATCATGCCTGCCAGACCGACTTCGGCCGCTGCGTTGGCGGTGTTGGCCGTGATGGAACCCAGCGCCACATCTCGGTTGCGGCGAACATAACTGGCGTATGTGCAAACGGTGCCGAAACCTACCGAGAGGGAGAAGAATACCTGACCCGCGGCTGCCAGCCAGAGCTGAGGATTGAGCAGACCGCTGATGATGGAAATCTGCTGCACTTTGACCTCAGTGCCGGGGTGGGCTGCCTTTACTTTTTCGATGAAGGCTGTCTGCTCCTGTTCGGTAGCACCGGCAGGCACCATGTCGAGAGTGGTGCCGGCGGCATCAGTCAGTACAATTTTATCGGGGTTCCACATGTAGCCCAGACCATGTGCTACGGTACGCTCGGGATGAGTGGGGTCGGCGGTGTCCATCGTGAGCACACGAGCCAGAATGATGATGCAGGTGATGAGCAGTACCGGCATGCTCCACTTGCAGAACCACTCGATGCCCTTGCTTACACCTCGGAAGATGAGGTAGAAGTTACAGAAAAGTACGATGATGAAGAAAATGAGCACGCTGCTGGCACCGGTGAAGATGTGACCGTCACCGGGCAGTCCGACGAAGTTGGCGAAGAACTTGCCGTATTCCGCCGCCGTATTCAGGCTTAAATCGCCCGTGGCTGTGTGCCATGCGTAGCCGAGGGTCCATGCCTCCAGGTAGATGTAGTACATGCAGAGCACCAGGGTGGACATCACACCCAGCACGCCCATGTACTTCCAGAGGGATGAGCCTGAAAGTCGGTAGAAAATGCCTGCCGTACTGTGGGCTCCCAAGCTGCCGCCGCGACGACCTACGGCCCATTCCACCCAACTGATGGGGATGCCCAGCAGCAGGAAGGCACAGAAGTAGGCAATCATGAAGGCACCGCCGCCGTATTGGGCTGCCAGCCCGGGGAAACGGAGGAAATTACCGAACCCGACGGCGCTGCCGGCTACTGCCAGCATCACGCCCAGATTGGTGTTGAATGTTTCGCTTTTTTTATTTTCAGTCACGATGATAATAGGGGAGAGGGTTATGAGAAGGGTTCGCGCTCGTACTTGGTTTCGAGTTCTTTGTTATGGTGCCTGAAGCGGCGGGACGTGTGAGCCACGAAGCAGAAGAAGATGGTGACGATGGCTACCCAGAGCAGCGGGCAAATGGCCCCGATTTTACCTTCCAGAAGGTTGGTGATGTGGTAGCTCTGCTTCACAAAGAGGTTCTGGTAAAGCCATGCCAGGAAGATGGCAATCATGATGGCCGGGGTGACCCAGTTAATCAGAATGGCTATGCCGCGACCCAGCGGCATGAGTGCACCGCTGCGAAGTTCAGCCAGACCGGCCGGTGTGCCCCATACAAAGCGGAACATGATGAGGAAGAGCGCCGAACTGACGTACAGGCTCATGGTGCCCAGCCAGAAGTCCAGCGTGTCGAGCGCCAGCAGACCGTCACCTGTAAACCAGATGACCATCAGTGAGCCGACTCCCAACAGCATGGCTATGAGGGCCACGCTCTGCACACGGCGCAGATTCCAGAACTCCTCCACGAAGGCTACGGCCGGCTGTGTGATGGAGATGGCGCTGGTGATGGCTCCGATGGAGAGCAGTACGAAGAAGAGCGTGCCGAAGAACTGACCGCCCGGCATGCTGTTGAACACCTGCGGCAGCACGTTGAAGCCCAGACCGAAGGTGCTGGTGCCGGCGGCTGCCGCAACACCCAGCAGCGATACCGCTGCCGGAATAATCATCATGCCGGCCAGACCTACTTCAGCTACCTCATTGGCGGCATTGGCCGTGAGGGAACCCAGCGCAATGTCTTTGCGGCGGCGCACGTAGCTGGCGTAGGTGCAGACAATGCCGAAGCCGATGGAAAGGGAGTAGAAAATCTGACCGGCGGCAGTAATCCACATTTCGGGATTAAGGAGGCCCTTCATGAGGGTTATCTCCTCTTTTGCGATGTTGGCCTGTGGGAACTCCTGCTGCAGTCGCTCGATGAGGGCGGCCTGCTCCTGTTCGGTGGCACCTGCGGGAACCATGCCGATGGTCTTGTTGGTGGAGGTGTCTACCAGCATGACCTTATCGGGGTTCCACATGTAGCCTAGGCCTTCATTGACGTTGCGCTCCGGGTGTGCGGCATCCGGTGTGCCCATGGTAAGCACGCGTCCCAGAATGATGAGGGCTGTGATAACAAGTATGGGCATGCTGACCTTGCTGAACCATTCGATGCCCTTGCTCACACCTCGGAAAATCAGGTAGAAGTTGGCACCCAGTGCCAGCAGGAAGAAGATAAGCAGTGTGCTCTTGCCGCCGGTGAATACGCTGCCATTAGCGCTGATGCCGGTGAAATCGCTGAAAAAATGTCCGTATGCAGCGCTGTCGGGCAGATTGAGGTCACCCACGGCAGTGTGCCAGGCATAGCCGAGGGTCCATCCTTCCAGTGCGATGTAGTACATGCTGATGGCCAGCGGTACGATGATGCTCACCAGCCCGAGATACTTCCAGCATTTTGTCTGAGAAATGAGGTAGAAGATAGAGGCCGAACTGTGTCCGCCCAGTCTGCCGCCTTTGCGACCGATGGCCCACTCTACCCAGCTAAGCGGTATGCCCATCAGCAGGAAGGCACAGAAGTATGCTATCATGAAAGCGCCACCGCCATACTGGGCCGCCAGTCCGGGGAAACGCAGGAAATTGCCGAACCCGATGGCGCTGCCGGCTACTGCCAGTACGACACCCAGATTACTGCTCCAGTTTTCGTTTTTTGTTTTCGTGCTCACGGTAATGAGCCGTATTATACGCGCGCGGAAGTGGGCTGTCAAGGAGATATGTTGGAGAGGTGCAGGACTTTATCAGTTCTGAAAATTGTAAATACAGGTGGACTACACCGGAAGCCCCAAAAAAAGCGTTTTTCGGTGTTGTAGAAGGCATATTTGAACTTGGAATTCACCTTCTCACCGATGGCACACCCGAAGCGAAGCCGTTTTTTTTCATTTACCTTTTCCGATAATCGGGATTATAAAAGAAATTATCGGCGGCGGCTGTTT
>JAUNRC010000003.1 GCA_030535875.1 Akkermansia sp.
CAGCTCATCGTTGTAGGCAACGCTGCCGCTACGCACATGGTAGGTGCTGTAATCAGGCTCTGCAGACTTTACGTTGAGTACTCCGTTACTGAAGGTACCCTCCAGAGTACTGTCATCCTTCTGCCAGACGATATCGCCGGCAGCAGTCGATGTACCGCCATTGACGATAGTGTAATCCTCGGAGCTGAACTGATAGCCGTTGCTGCCTGCCTCCGAGTACGATACGCCGCCGGTTACGGCCTGAATGTCGCTACCCAGGGTGATGGTGCCGCTGAGGGCTACCGTGCCGCTGTTGGTGATGGCATTGCTGATGGTGCTGTCGCTGATGTTGGCCGTACCGCTTACCGTTGCGCCGCTGATGGTGCTGTCGGAAATAGTGATGGTGCCGCTGATGTCGCCGCCGCTGATGGTGGCTCCGCTTACGGACCACGTGCCGGCCAGGGTGGAATCGGTAATCTCCACGCCGTCGTCAGCCGTCATTGTGCGACCGCCGAAGTCTACCGTAGAGCCGGTGATGGTGAGCTTGCCGGAGTTCATGATAGCGCCGGGGGTACCATCTCCATCGGTGAAGGTGTAGTTACCGTTGGAGATAGTCATAGCGCTCACGGAGGTATCATCGTTGAGCGTGATGGTGGCTGCACCATCGGTGAAGAATACAGCAGCATTGGCCGTGTAGCCAATCTTGTTCGCGGTATCACCATCCGTCTCGGACCAACCGGTTGAGTTCCAATCTTCGTTGCCATTCTCCCAATACAGGTCAGGCAGCAGACCGTCGGCAGAAATAATGGCTTGGAGCTTGCCGTCCGTCAGAGCCAGGGTTGCTCCGGTGAAGAGCTTGTTGGAGGAACTGAAGTAATCGCTGAAGGCTGCACCTGTACCCAGATTGATGGCGCTGCCATCCGTACCGAGCAAGGAACCGACCCCGCTGAAGAGGTCAATCGTTGTGCCGGCAGTAATCGCGCTCTTATCGAGAGAGGCATTGAGGGTGGTCATACCCAGCGTGAGGGCGTTATTGCTGAGAGCGACACCCTTGGTCAAATCCCAGTTGGCACCATCAGCCCCCAGGGCAAGGGTACCGCCATCGATATTGAGAGCAGAGTTGATGGCAAGGCTGCCGCCGGGAGATACCACTGCCAGCGTAGCACCGGCGATGGAGAGCGTAGCACCATCAGCAGCGGCAAGCGTGGCATTGTTCTTCAGCTCCAGAGTAGAACCGGAGCTCAGAGCGGAAGCAAGAGTAACATTCAGAGCATGGCTTGCATCGAGACTGATTTTACCCGTGTAATTAACCATCTTACCGATGTTCAGATTCACGGTATCGCCATTCGGACGAGTCACGACAAGATTGCCGGAACCGGTCATTGTATCCACGTCAATATTGCTCTTCCAGTTGCAAGCAAGAGCAAGATTGGAGTCCAGATTGAGAGTGTCGATAGTCACCCGTGCATCAGTAGAGGACATATCATAGATGGTCAGTCTGGAATTTGTAGCATCGGCCTTAGTCGTAATATTGCCGAGGTTCGCAGGCACACCGCGCACAAGCAGATACCCTCCATCAATCACCACCTCACTCAGACTGGAAATATCCGCCGTCTGAGCGCTGGTAGAGCCACTGCTATCATTCGATGAACCTAAGCTGAGCTTGGCGCCGGAAGCAATCTCCAGTTTTCCGGCAAATGACGTCTTAGCGCCATCCTTGAGAAGAGCTTCCTGACTAAGCACCATTGTACCGTCACCCTCCGTATTGCACAGCAACTCCAGAACCGTAGCATTCCGAGTAGCGCCATCGATTGTCAGCGTGCACCCCTCTGCCACTACAACGTTCGTGGCATCAGTAAGAGCGGAGTCTGAGCTGCTCGCATCAATGGTATTCAGGTAATATACGGTGCCGGTAGTGGTACCGCCAATGAAGGTGACGTCACCGGTGGCGGTATCATGATTAAGGGTTGTAGCTGTACCATTAGCGAATGTGGTAGCCGTCGGATTGAAGGTGATGTTGGTACCGGCCTCAGCAGCATTTTTGACCAGATAGTATGAACTTCCGGTCGTTATCTGATAGCCGTTCTCCCCATCGCTGTATCCGTCGATTGTTCCCGTTCCGGCAATTTCAAATCCGGACAAATCATCAGCGATAACAATGTTACCGGCAACGGAGAGTACACCATTGGTTGTTACATCAATGGTAGCACCGGTTTGCAGAGTGGCACCGGCAGCGACTGCAAGGGTGCCGACTACATCCTGATTGCCGGCATTTTCAAGAGTTATGCCATTGGTCAGAGCCAAAGTGCCGGCATTGACATTCAAGGCTGCGTAGATTGTGTTGGAAGCGCCATCAAGGGTGAGCTTACCGGCACCGTCAAGTGTGATGTTTCCGGGGTTGGGATACTCGCGGGTATTGCAGGTCAGGTTTCCTTTGATGGTCAGCTCACCTCCCTCTGCAACAGTAATGGTCGCATTATTGCGAGCCATGATGCCGGCCTCAACGATATTATTCGTTCCGCTTGCGGAAATATTTCCATCGAAGAATTCAAAATCTGCATTGCTGACATTTTTGACATAGACATGCCCATTCAGAGCGATGTTGGTTTTCATCGTCTGTTTGCCGGTTATCTCAACAGTAGCGATGTTATCAGCCGCACCGGTCAGAGAAAGACTTTGCAAGCAATTGGCTCCCCAGCCTAAACTGTCAGCCGCACCGAGAACAAGCTTACCTCCTGCAAGTACATTGGCCGCCTTGTGAATATGGGCATTGCCACTCCCTCCGGAAATGGTTACGACCGAGCCTTCCCCGATATTAACCGTTCCGAGTGCCTTGTGATCACCGGTGAAAGATGTCGTTACACCCTTAAGGGTCAGCTCTGCTGCTGCGGTTACGTCAATGCTGGAAGCGGTAAATCCGCCTACGGAATTAATCTCGACGGTCGTTGCTGTCTCGCCCGAGCCAATGGTGAGAGCTCCTACGGTGAGAGCCTCCGTGCAGTTGAACACCCAGCCTTCGCCGGTTACGGCCATGCTGGTGGCATCGGCTGCCTCGGTCACGGTAATTGTCTCGCCGGTGCCGGTAAAGGTGGCATTGAAAGCAGTCGATGCCGCGACATTTGCACCGTTGCTGTCCGTCCAGTTGACGGAAGTGGTGTTCCAATTATTGTCCTCCCCGTCTGTTTTCCATGTATAGGATTTTAGCTCATAAGAGAACGTGTTGCCCATGGCTTCCTTCAGTTCAGCCGCAGTAGCAGCCTCTGCCGAGGAGAAGATGGTCAGATTGGCAATCATGCCGCTGTACAAGTCGCGGTCACCATTGCCATTACCGGAACCGATGGCGATATTTTCGTTTGTAAGAGTATTCCAATTGCCGAACGACCAAGCCCCGGACTGTTTCAAATCGGTATATCCGGTGGCACCGGTGAAGAAGTACGAATCAGATCCCTCCTTGTCCAAGTCGATGGTGACGGCTACCAGAGTCCATGTGTTCTCCGTTGTCGTCATGCCGGTAGCGTTTTTATCCGCTACACCCTTAGTCGTGAGCTGAAGATGATCCGCCTTCAAAGCGAATTTAAAGCCGTCATTTTGTCCGCCGACAGAAAATATAGAATCCTGTGCACCATCATTCTGATTAATCCAGGCAGCTATGGTCACAAAGCCGGTATTTCCCGACAATGCGGTAATGACATCCGAATTGGAAATATTCAGAATAGCGCCGCTGTTGCTGAACTTGTAAATCGTGTCCGAACCTGTTGACAAGTTCATAACTCCGGCACCAGCCGTACCGGTACTAACAAGCGATGCCATATCAGCAACCGTCGTGAGAGCCGCCGAGGCAACTGTTGTCGAGTATACAACCGCTGCTGCAGCCATGCAGGCAAGTACAGCCTTTCTGAGCCCATTAGGGAGATGTAGTTTCATAATATTGAGGTGTAAGAATAAAAATCTCTGGAGCGAAAAGGGTACAGCACCCCATTCATTTACTTTCCCATCATAACAAACTCCCCCATCCTGTCAAGAAAAAAGCACCCTTTTTGCCGAATTTGCAAAAAAAATATACCTGCGCTTCCCTGCAATGACATGGCCGACAGATAAAAATCAGCCTCGTATCACTCCCATGGTGAAAAGGTCGATTATGGTCATTTTGAACGATTGGGCTTGTTATTTCCTGATTTTATAGTAATTTATTATGCGGAGCCCGTCATGTATTTGTACTATGAGAAGAAAACTATACACGCTTTTCGCCATTTTCAGTACCGCTCAGGCTTGTGCCGCACCTCTCAATCCTGATGACTGGGAGATTGTTGACGATAAACCGTCCGAAGGTTGGCGTTTCTCCTTCGAGGACGGTAAACTGATTACTACGGGCAACACCAACGGCAAGGAGCTGTTTTACAAAGTTGACGTCGGAACAAAACCGATGGTGAACGGTAGCGGCCTGTCCGTAACTTGCCAATTTTATAATGACTCTTTCCTGAACGATAGAGAAGTCGAATTTCAGATTATCTTCCATACGGACAATTCTGTAAAAGAGGGCGGAGGTGAGGATGTGTTTCACATATTCCGAATGGGTAATTATTCCGATTCACTCAACATTTATGACTCTGCTAATATCATAGATGACTATATTACCCTCGAAGATGCCCATACTCTTACAACAGTCACGGTAAATTACATCATAACGAATAACAAGCTTGGTTTTACCTACACATTAAACGGCACGCAAAGTGAAGAGTTCATCTATGAAGCCGGGGAAATAAATCCCGCTTTGGACTGGCGACCGAGTTTCGGTCAGTCCAACTGCGTGACATGTGAGTTTATGGTAAGCGACCTTACCTTCACCTCATCTACGAATGTTCCCGAGCCTGCTTCTACCGCACTCTCGTTGTTGGCTCTTGCCGGTTTTGCGGCACGTCGTCGTCGTTGCCGGTAGTAAAACTCGGAAGCCTGACAATATTGAATACAGCGAGAATGACTACCGCTCACGCTGTTCGCTCACTGTCATTCTCTTGCTGGAACTCGGTGAAGGCATGCTTCCCCTTTGTTTCCTTGATGACTGATGCATAGCGTAGCGCATCAGTCGGAGTGTTCAGGATAATTGCTGTCATGCTTCATCATAAGTAATCAGCATTTTGAATGCTGTATCGTATGTGGCCGGTATGGGAACGAAAGTTGATTTTGTGATATCTTGCGGAGCAACATGCAGACCTGCTCACTATTATAACGTTCGGCAAATAATTGGACTGTTTGCGACTATAAGCGAGCCAAATTTCAGAGCCCGCAAGGCGGGGCTATCTTCAAAATTGCAGGTCTGCCTAATTGCCGAACTCTATACTGGAATTTCCTATTTTCACCTTTTCTGTTGATAATAAGGAGTATCGCGTCCGAGTGAAATCAGAGTTGCCGGTATGCGTTTTCAGCCGTTTTTAGGGCATTTTTGAGAATGCTTCCAAAGAGAAGAGGGAGTTACTTTTTATCGTAACTCCCTCATTTTCAGTTATACGCACGAATGGACTCGAACCATCACGATGTTACTCACTAGAACCTGAAACTAGCGCGTCTACCAATTCCGCCACGTGCGCTTTGGAATGTTTGCGAGGGGATTTAACCATAATTTATCGAACATTGCAAGCTAAATTTTGCAAAAAATGAGAAAAACGCCTCATTTTGGCAAAAAAAAGCGCAAAATAATGAAAGAGCAGCGCTATGTATGGGGGCGAGAGATGAGATAGCAAGAGGGAAGAAAGATTAAAGAAATATCGGACTTAAGACTTGACGTAATATAGGCTTGCTATATATGAAGAATATGTTAAGATTAAGTGACATGAAGCACTACATGTACCTGGTGGCACTGATGATATGCCAGTTGACCTGGGGGCAGATGTTCGATCCGGCTCCTATCAACCCGGATCCGTTTGCCGATGCCGGAGAACTGCCGCAGTCGACATACGGTACCACAACCGGCCACACAAGCTATATCAATGACGACACCGCCGAGGAGGTTCCCCCGACGGCGGAGGATAGTGCCAATCGCTTGAAAGGTCCGCTTGTCGCCCGTGAAAAAACGCGCGTGGCCATTCTGGGCTACCACAATTTCAGTGCGACTCGCCCGGTGAGTGATATGTTGTTGCGCACTTCCGTGCTGCGCTCCCAAATGGAGCACATTCGCCGCTCGGGGCTGAGTGTCATCAGTATGCAGGAGTTTTTGGAATGGCGCTTAGGGGAGCGCCAACTACCCGAGAAATGTGTGCTCATTACCTTGGATGACGGGTGGCGTAGTGTGTACACGGATGCTTACCCCATTTTCCGTGAGTACGGTTATCCCTTCCACCTCTTTCTTTACACTCGTTACCTGAGCGGTCGCGGCGACAGCATGTCGCCTGCCATGATTCGGGAAATGATGGAGAACGGCGCCAGCGTGGGCAGTCACTCTTCTTCGCACCCGTACCCCAGTACATGGCGCAAGCACGAGGCAGCCGGGCCGGAGGCCTACGTGAAGTTCATCGACCGCGAAATCGGCGCTTCGCGCACGAAGTTGGCGGAGCTTTTCGGCACGATAGATACTTATTGTTACCCGGGCGGTTATAATGATGAAACCATGGTGAGCCGCATGAGCGGCTATGGGTACCGCGCGGCCTTTACGGTGATTCCCCGCAAGGTAACCTGCAATGTTGACCCCATGAGGATAGATCGCTACATGGTGTTCGGCACCGATCATTCCATTTTCCGCAACGCGATGGACTTCAGCACGACGACAACGGCCTCGGGTGTAACCATCGCCGGCAAGCCGGGGACACTTTCCGGCAACAGCCCCGTACCGCCGTTCCCGGTTACTCCGCAGCCGAATGCCGTTGTTCCCTGCGAACTGCCTGCCATTACTGCGCAGTTAAGCGGTGTGCCGGATATCGATCTTTCGACCGTTCGCATGCAGGTGAGCGGTTTTGGCAGGGTAAATGCTCAGGTGGATGCCGCCTCGCGCAGCATTCAATGGGTGTCACCCTGCCGCATTTACATGCCGAATATCTCTGTTCACATATCTTGGAAGAATACTGACGGCTCTCGCCACCGCGCAGAGTGGTTCTTCAGTATAGACCCGAATGTGACGGTTGAACAATAAATCCATATTCTACCATCCGCATATTTATGGACGCAGAAGAAAACAAGAACTCCGCTATCTCTGCTGAAGAGAAGCCGGCCGCTCGCAAGTCCCGCGCCGCCCGCAAGCCTGCCGCTCGTAAGAGCTCGGCTGCTGCTGTGACAACTGAGGGCGCTGCTGCCGCTCCTGCTGCCGAGAAACCCGCCCGCAAGCCCCGCACCCGCAAGGCTGCTGCCCCCGCGGCCGAGCCGGCTGCTGCTGCTGCTCAGGCTGTACCCGCTCCTGCTAAGGAAGAGCCGAAAAAGCCTGCTCGCAAATCTCGCACTCGCAAGGCTGATGTCCCGGCACCGGCCCCCAAGCCTGCTCCTGCGCAGGACAACAGCGCTCCCGCACCGGCTCCCGAGCCCGCTCCTGCCCCCAAGCCTGCACCGGCACCTGCACCGGTTCCCACTCCGGTGAACGAGCGCAAGCCCCGGCAGCCTGAGCCTGCTGTGCAGCCTCGCCCGGCACGTCAGGAGCAATGGGAGCCCGATGCGCGTGATTTCCCCACGCCTGAGCCCGCTCCCGGCTTCTCCGCCCCCGAGACTGTCGGCGGTAACGAAGGCGGCGGCAAAAATCGCCGTAAGCGCCGCCGTAATCGCCGCAATCGTGAAAATGGTGAGCAGCAGCAGTCCCAAGCTCCCGTTCCTAAGGTCGACCCCGATGAACTGGTGCGCCGCGCATGGAAGATATATCTTGGCGAAGTAACGGAGGAAGGTTTGGCGCTTATGGATGACCGCATCGCGGCCGAGGCCTCTCGCCGTGCTTTCCGCGTGGCCGAGCTCTTCCTTATCGAGGCTGCTCGCTATCGCCAGCCCGCCCCGCGAGCTGAGCAGACTGCTCAGGCTCCTGAGTCGGCGGAGGTGGCTGATGAGCCGAGCGCTGACGAGATGTAAGCCCGCACATATATTTGTAAATCATTTCGCCCCATTCTGCTGAGTTCAGCGGGATGGGGCGAAATATTGTACCTGTGTCGACTATCGGCAGGGCTGCACCGTGATGGAAGGTGAGTGAGGGCGGATACCTTTCGTCGTGTGCAAGATAAAAGCAAGAGGGGGTGAGAGATAAAAAAATCCGCCCCTCACCGACGGAACGGGAGGGGCGAAGTGTAAGTTTCAGAGAGATGGTGAAACGGTGCGATTATCAGGCTTTGGCCTCGCCTTCGGGCTCATCCTCCTTGCGGGAGGGCATCTTGCCGGTGGTGAAGTACTGCTCGATTTCCTCGAGAGTGCGACCCTTGGTTTCGGGCATGAAGAAGGCGGCGGTGATGAAGTAAATCACGGTGAAGCCGGCCAGCCAGAAGAATACGGAGGAGTAACCCGAGGAGCCCACCCACGGCAGGAAGGTGCCGGCGATGGTGGTGGAAACGGCCTGGTTAATCAGCAGGGCGATGGCCATACCGTTAGCGCGAATGCGGTTGGGCATGAGCTCGGAGAGGGCCAGCCACACACACACACCGGGACCGGCGGCGTAGAAGGCGATGAACACCACGAAGAAACCGGCAACCATGTAACCGGTGAAGGCACCGGGCTTCATGCCGATTTCGGCACGGGTAATCTCAACAGCCTTCACGGTACCCTCGGGCAGCGGGGTGCTCCAGAAGCAAATCTTGTCCATGAAGGTCGGAGCCAGAGCGACATCCTTCTTCACTTCGATGGCAGTACCTTCGGCCTCGGGCTTGTCGCTCACCTCGGCAACGTCCTGCTTGCTGTCCAGGCCGTGCTTGTAGGTGACGATGAGCTGCATGCCGGGGGTCACGCTCTCGCCCTGAGTGAACTCGGGGTAGTTCTTGGCGATGTCGGGATTGGAGGCCAGAGCCTTGGTCACGGCATCGGCTGCGGAGATGTTGAGGGTGTTGTCGGCAACGGCTGCCTTCACGATGTCCGTCACGTCCACACGCTTGTTCTCGACGGTCAGGAACATGAAGCCCACACCGGCCAGACCGACGATGATGCCCAGCGTGCCCATCTTCAGCAGGAAGGTACGGCCCTTCTTGTCGACGAGAGATACGGCCACGATGGTCATCACCATGTTCATGACCTTAATGCCGAGGTCAGCCCAGTTGGCGAATGCACCCTGCAGACCGGCCTGCTGGAAAATCTTTACGGAGTAGTTCAGCACGGAGTTGATGCCGGTTGCCTGTGTGCAGGCCAGCACCACAACAGCGAGGATGAAGGGGATGACGTACTTGCGCTGCAGCAGGCTGTCGCCCTTGGCGGCCTCGGCCATGGCGGCCTTCTCGGCAGCCTCGCGGGCGTCGGCATCTTTCATTTCCTGCAGAATTTCGCGGGCAGCCTCATCGCCGTTGTTGGCGGCAAGGGAGAGCAGAGCCTCATTCTCGCGACCGTTACGGTACAGCCAACGGGGAGACTCTTTCAGCTTGAAGGCACCCAGGAAAAGGATGACACCGGGAATGGCCGAGCACCAGAAGATAACCTGCCAGGCAATCTGTTTGCTCTCGGTCGAGACGGTCACGTCGTCAGCAGCACCCACGATGGAGGTGGTGACCAGACCGATAACGGCGGCGAACACCAGACCGACGGTGAGCATGAACTGGAACATGCCGGTGCCCTTACCGCGAGAGTTGGCATCGAGACATTCTGCCAGATACATGGGAACAACCACACCCACCAGACCGGCGGAAGCACCCTGCAGAATACGGCCGCTCATCAGCATGACGAAGCTGCCGGCAGAGAAGCAGATAACAGGGATACTCAGCGTGAAGAGAAGAGCCGATATGATGATGACGTTCCGGCGGCCCAACCACTCTGCCAGCATGCCGGCAAACAGGGAGGAGAGCACGGAACCTGCCAACACGGCTGCAACCACGATGGAGATTTCCTGCGGTGTGTAAGAGGAGGTCTTTTCAATGTAGGGCAGAGCGGCGGCGATTACGCCTACGTCAATGCCATACAGGAGACCACCAAGACCTGCCATTACCATGAGGTAAAGGGCGTAGCGCTTGACCGATGCGGAGAGATCGGTTGTCGTTGCATCTGTACTCATAACGCCCACATTATACCACTCTCACCTGCCAGTTCAATCATAAAATGCCATTCCGAGCAGGTATTTTTGTGCCATGAGCGATTTTGTGCAACTTATATGCCTTTTCTTAAATGTTAATTGAGAAATCGGGCGGATTTGAGGGTGCTGAGTATGTCGGCGGCTGCGGATTGGCAGCAGGCAAGGGGAGTGGCCCAGGGCTCCCGGCGCAGCCATGTGCGCTGGCGCTTGGCATATTGTCGGGTAGCCAGAGCGAGGGCTGCGGTAAGTTCTGCGCGGGTGCGGGCACCGGCCAGATATTCGCGGATAAGACTCAGGCCGAGTGTCTTGGCTGCGGTGGAAGAGAGTTCATCGGGCAGAGCCGCCACTTCGTCAATGGCTCCGTTTGCTAACATGAATTCGGCTCGCCTGACTATGCGGCTGTCCAGTTCCGCCACTTCTCGGGTGAGGTGAAATCCCGGTCCGGCGGCCTGTGGTTGCCAATTATTGCGCCAGTATGAGAGCGGTTTGCCGCCTGTCAGGACGATTTCTAAATTACGAATGACGTAACGGGGGTTCTGCAGGTTGGTGGCAGCGGCTCCTTCCGGGTCGAGTTCCTGCAGGCGGCGCACGGCTTCTTCCGCCGGCAGGGCTTGCAGTTCCGCTCGCAGAGACGGGTCGCTCGGCGGTGCCGGAGATATGCCGTGGGAGATAAATTTGACGTACAATCCGCTGCCGCCCGTCACGATGGGGATGGAGCCGCGCGCGATGATGTCGTCTATGCAGGTTTGAGCACGGCGGGCGTGGGTGGCGGCATCGTTATTTTCGCGTACATCGAGTGTGCCGATGAGGTGGTGCGGTACGCCGTTCATTTCGGCTTGCGAGGGGGCTGCCGTGAGTACGGGCAGAGCGCGGTAGACTTGATAGGCGTCGGCGCTTACAATTTCGGCACGCCCGAGCAGGCGTGCCAATTCAACTGCTACGGCACTTTTGCCGCAGCCGGTCGGACCAAGTATGAAGATGGGTGACATGGCAGAGCACTCCATATCCGACGAGCGGATATTCGGTACTTTTACTTGGGTGCAGGGCCGTACTTGTTCGGGCCGTACAAGCGGTGCTGAGTGGAGAGGTAAAGGATGATGCTGCCGACGATGATATCCGCACGCAGGGCCGTCCATCCCCAAGCTGCTACATCTTTGGTGAAAATCTCGGGCAAGATGCCGTCTGCATGAAGAACGACGGCTAACGTACCGAGAATGGCCAAGGCAAGGAAGACAATGAGCAATCCGGGACCTTTATCCAAATCATGCAGGCGGCGAATGGTCACCATGCCGAAGGGGCAGACGAGGAGAGCCGGCAGCAACAACCATGTCCATACCGGGATTTGCGATAAACATCCTGCACGATTGCAAAGAAGAATGACGGCTCCCTCCAGCACAAACAGAGCCAGCGCTGTCAGGGTAAATGCCCAGAACTCACGGCGCGTGGAGCGGCCGCGCGGGTCGCAGTACAGGCGCAGGCAGTGCAGCACATTATGCAGCGGACTGTCGGGGTTCGTGGAGCGCAGCGGATGGTTGCAGGTCGGGCAGTTGTGCGGCAGTTGGCGATTGCAGGCCATAATGCTCTGCCCGCAGATGGGGCAGTCGCCGGCGTAGGTATGCACGCCGGCAATGGGGCCTTCGGATGTTGTGATGGTAGCACTCATGTGGCGGATGAAAGGGGCTCGCCGTTAGTCAGCGAGAGCCGTGAGTTCATTTTATTCTTCAACTTGTAATTGTCAATCGAAATTTGTTGCAGCGCTCTTACTCAAGCGGGTATTTTACGGAAGGTCCGTACTTATTGGTCCCTCTCTGACTATCCATCAGGCTGTACATCAGGATGATGAGGCTGAAAACCACGGCCAGCACCAGGGGGCCGAAGCACAGCACATAAGTACCGGTGCTCAGGGAAGAGTTTTCCTGAGTACCATAGGTCAGGATGAAAAATATAAGCGAGGCGGACATCAGTACGCCGGGAATGCCGAGAATAAGAGCCATCACCGGCAGGAACATGCTGCGACCGATATCATGAAGTCGACGGACGGTCAGATTGAACAAAGGCAGGGGAGTCACTACCAGCCATATCAACATGGCTGCAATAATCATACAGCCCAGAACGGCAACAATCGGACCGGGAACTGCCGGCAGGGGAATGATGTAGTCATTCACAAACGTCATGAGCTGACCGTAGGCCAGTACATCCAGCACCAGCATGAGCAACAGACCTATACCTCCCATGATGCTGACAAAGCCCCAAAACTCCCTTCGTGTGGCGCGACCTTGCAATGAGCAGGCTTTTTTCCAGGTGAATACGAAGTTGTGGTTGACGGCGTGCGGCTTGCGTGGGCAGAGCAGGAATTGGCACTCGGGACAACGCATGGGAAGTCGTCCGTTCTCGATGGGCAGCTTGGCTTTGCATGCGGGGCAGAGAATATCGGTTGCCGCTGCTTCGGTAGGAGCCGGGGGCTCCTGAGTTTCTTCATGTTGACTCATACGGGTAAATATAATTTAGGCTACGGGATATTTCGGGGATGGTCCGTACTGATTTGCCCCTTTGTGACTGTCGAGGAGGGTCAGGATGAATACATATATACTCATGATTACGGCAGCCAACGCGAGGAAAATCATAGCAATGATGCATGGGTGAACGCCGTACGAAACGTCGGACGTCTCTTCCGCGAACATGGAGCACCCTAAGCCGATTATGCCGCTGATAAAGATGGCCACCATCAGGCCATAGATGGCCAGCACCCACCAACCGCTGCGACCGGTGTCGTGAAGACGGCGCACACTGCTGGTAATCTGTGCCGGCAAGAATGCTAAATTGATACCGAAATAAATGGTGCAAATAATGATGAATGCAGCTATTGTCACGCCGGATATATGTTCAGGCATGCCGGTGGCGGCATCGGGGTTTTCCCACTCTGATAAGCCTTGCGACGACAGTATGGTAACAGTGGCTACCTGAAAAAAAGTTTGTGTGCCGAAGAGGATGATGTTGCTGAAAAGGATGAAACTCCAATATTCAATACGCGGTGCGCGCCCGCGCAGGACAAAAGATTTGCGGAAAGCCAGCAGGAAGTTTTGCCACAGGTCGTTCATATTGGCTGCTCTCAGGCGATATTGACAAGTCGGGCAGCACTCGGGCAACAGACCGTCGGTAGCAGAGAGGGGCTGCTCGCAGCCCGGGCACTTGCCGGCTTCCGCCGTAACGCTCGTAGTGCCGCTGAGCAATTCCGCCAGCGGTACCCACCCGTTAGCGCCTTGTGCGGCTGCCAAGGTGCTCTCGTTTAACTTGCCGGTGGCAAGCAGGGCGCGTAGTTCATCAAGTGTGTGCGGCCCCTGCGGCTCGCGTTTTTCATTCAGATAATAATAGTTGTTCATTTCGGGTTTAACCTTTAGGATATTTGGAGGAAGGGCCGTAGACATTGGCACCGCGTTGACTGTCAATCAGGGTGATAACGAAAAGCGCCAATCCCATTATCGTGGAGAGGAGGTACAATACACCATTGACGCCCTGGTACATAATCATGTTGCATTGGGTTTCTATCTCATGAAGTCGGGCATCAAGCGAAGCGCTGTCTTCTATTGCAAGAAGCAACTTCCAGTTAATGTCGGCTAGGTAAGTGTAGATATCGTAGTAGTAGAAACTCTGCCATATCACATTAACAAGCACGTATAAGCCTACCCACCAACCGCTGCCGCCCAAATCATGCATTCGGCGTACGGTCAGGCAGATGAACAATATCGTGAAATAGAGCAACATCAGCGCATATATTCCCAGAGCAACCCACGCGACAATCATTGTCGGGTCCGTCAGGCAGGCCGCAATATCGTAATTGCCGCTCTCCTGCTCCTGCAATACAATGACTATGGATATCACCCAAAGAACGCTGATTGCCAGAGCAAGCGGTATACTTACTAATAGATAGAGCAGCCAAGTACTCCAGAACTCTTTGCGAGCGGAGCGTCCCTTTAATGTAAAAGAACGACGGAGAGCCAACAGCATGTTTTGCCACAGAGTGTCTTTGGCCGGGCGAAGATAAAAGCGACACTTCGGACAGCGGAGCGGTAGTTCGTTGCCTTCGCAACGGAGTTCTTCTCCGCAGTTCGGGCAGGAGCCGGGCGGTAATTCGGGTTTGGCAGGAGCTGTCACCATGCCCGGTACCGGTGGAAGATTGTCGGCAGGAGCTTGGATGGGAGCCGGTGATGAGAGCACGGAGGATTCCATGAGTTGTTTGCCGAGCGGGAGCCAGCTCTTATCGCCCTCGCGTGCGATTTCCGTCGCGGGCGAGAGCTCACCGCGCAGCATCATGTCGCTGAGCTCCTGCAAGGTATGCGGGCCTTTCGGTGATGTTCGGTCGGAATCCAGATAATAATAGCGCTCTTCCATAGCTACTTTGCATTCTGCCTGAGAAAGTCGGCTCTGTCAAGGTTATTTCACGATGAATGATGTTGTGATTATTTTATATTCCGCAAAGTTATCGTGAAATTGTGATGCTTTACTCAGAAACGGTCGCACGGAAGGAATGTTTGATAATGATGAGATAGAGCGCGGCAAAGGAGATGAGTTTGACGGCAAGGTTGTACCATCCGCAGCCGGGGATGAGTTCATGGATGCTCCAAGCGCAGAGGAGAAGAAGGGGGCCGCGCAGCCGCCATTCTTTGAGAAGGCGGGTATAAAAGCGCAGGGGGCTCAGCCCCAGTCCCCGGTAGTGGATGAGGTTGAGCATGAGAAGTTGGATGGTGATGGAGCAGGCTGCCCAGATGGCCTGAGCGGCTATTCCCCACCACAGGCAGACGAAGTAGCTGACGATGATGAAGAGCAGGCTGTTAAAGGCCATGATGGCTACGCGCTGGCGCAGGGCATTGCGCGCTTGGCTGATTTGCCAGCCGAGGGCTTGTGCGAGGCTGAAGGTTTGAGGGATAATGAGAGCTACGGCGATGAGCCAGCTCAGTTCGGCTTGTTCGCCCAGTTTGTGGCCTATCCAGAGGAAGAAAAATTGGCGGCCGTAGAAGAGGATGGCTATGGCAACGGGCAGGAGGATGAGGAGCTGGGCGCGACCGAGGCGAATCATGGCCTCCGTTTGCAGGAGGGGGCTGGCACCGCGCTGTACCATGCGCACGACTCGGGGGAGGAACAGTTGGGACAGGCAACCGCCGAGCAGGAAGTAGTTGGCGTAGATTTGCAGGCCGCAGGTGTAGATGGCTGCTTGCTCCGCGCCGCAGGTGATGGCGACGAGGTAGTTGCCGGTGCCGGCATTGAGCATGTTGATGAGCTGGTTGAGCAGGAGCCAGCCGGAGAAGGTGAAGAGGCTGCGGCACAGGGTGAGGTCCCATTCTTTGAGGTTCAGGCGCGCTTTTAATCCGACAAAGCAATAGAGCATGTTGAGCAGGAGCGCGAGTGCTCCTGTACCGATGTTGAAGGCTACCAGCCCTATGCTGCGGTAGCCCAGGGCGGCCAGTAGCCATGTGCCGCCGGCACTCAGCAGGGAGGCACCGACGGCTATGAGACCGGGTAGGGCGAATTTTTGTCGACTGTCGGCGATGCCGGTCAGGCTGCGCGCCGGGAACATGATGGCGGCGTTGAGCAGGGTCATGAGGTAGAGTACGCGATAGGTGCTCAGTTCGGCCGGACTGAACTTGGGGAAGATTGTTCCGAGGAAGGGGTAGACGGCCAGTCCCAGCCCCAGCAGAACGGCTCCGGCCAGTGAGTAGAGAATGGTGAGGGTGCCGAGAAAGCGGGCCTCGCCCACGGTGTCGTTGCGGGCTTGGTACTCGCTGAGAAATCGGGTGCCGGTGGTGCGCCCGAGATCGCTGAGGTAGAGGCGGACCAGTAGGGTACTCGCCAGCATGTAGAGACCGTACTCCGCCGGCCCCAGAGCTTCCAGAAGGTAGGGCGTGAGCAACAGCGGCACCCCCAGGCGCAGGCCCAGGTTGATGTAGTTGAGTACGGCTCCGGCTTTTATCTCGCTCATGTTCCGGGGGTATCGTACCATATTTCAGCGACTTATCGCAAGCTCAAAGAATGATCAACAAGAAGGGGTGAGGCATGAAAAAAGCCGCGGCTCTTGCAGAGCCGCGGCTTGTGAATGAGTTCGTGGGCTTTTTACTCGCCCTCGGGCAGGCTGTAATCGATGCCGGCGAGAGCCTGGTACAGGCGCCAGCGGCGTGCGATGTCAGCGGCCTCCATGTCGAGCAGCTTGTCGAAGTTGGCCTTGTTGTTCTTGGCCAGCAGACGGAAGCGGTTCTCGCTGAGCAGAGCCTCGCGCACGTCCTTCTTGGGCTTCTTGCTCTTGAGGGTGAGCGGGTTCTTGCCTTCCTTGGCGCGATCCGGGTTGTAGTTGTAGAGCAGCCAGCGACCGCAGTCAACGGCAGCCTTCTGGCGGTCGAGTCCCTGAGCCATGTTGATGCCGTGGTTAATGCAGTGACTGTAAGCGATGACGAGTGCGGGACCGTCGTATTCCTCAGCCTCCATGAGGGTGGTGAGGGTGTGCTGGTCATCAGAGCCCATGGCGATGGAGCCGACGTAGACGTTGCCGTAGGTCATGGCCATGTAACCGAGGTCCTTCTTCACCTGATCTTTACCGCGAGTTGCGAACTTGGCAACGGCACCGCGGGGGGTGGACTTGGAGCACTGACCGCCGGTGTTGGAGTACACCTCGGTGTCGAGCACGAGCACTTTAACATTGCGACCGGAGGCGAGGATGTGGTCCAGACCGCCGTAGCCGATGTCGTAGGACCAGCCGTCACCGCCGAGAATCCACACGGACTTGCGGACGAGGTAGTCGGCATGAGCCTTGAGGGCTGCGAGGTCGGTATTGTCGCCGCAGGCAGCCTTGATGGCGGCTACGGTGGAGCGGGCGTTGTTGATGTCGGCTTCGGTCTTCTGCGGATTAGCCATGATTTCCTGTACAAGCTCGGCACCGATGGCGGGAACGGCGGCCTGCAGGAGTTCGATGGCGAATTGCTGCTTCTTGTCGAGGGATACTCGGAAACCGAGACCGAACTGAGCGTTGTCCTCGAAGAGGCTGTTGCACCATGCGGGGCCGCGGCCGTCGGCATCGTGCGTCCAGGGGGTGGTGGGCAGGTTGCCGCCGTAGATGGAGGAGCAACCGGTGGCGTTGGCTACAACGAGGCGGTTGCCGAAGAGCTGACTGAGCAGCTTCACATACGGAGTCTCACCGCAACCGGCACAGGCACCGGAGAACTCAAAGAGCGGGCGTAGCAACTGGGCATCCTTCACCTTGGAGTTGTCGGTGACGGTGCGGTCGTTGTCCGGCAGAGCCTCGAAGAACTTCCAGTTTTCGGCCTCGGGCTTGAGGGCCTCGGTGGCGGGAGTCATGGTAAGAGAAGCCGTGGGGCATACGCGGGAGCAAAGTGTACAACCCGTACAGTCGGAGGCGGACACCTGGATGACGTACTTCTTGCCGGCCCAGTCTTTGTGCATCTTGCTGGCATCGGCCGTCTTGAAGCTGTCGGGAGCGCCTTCGAGGTCGGCGGGGTCAATCATCTTGGCACGGATGGCAGCGTGGGGGCAGACCATGGTGCACTTGCCGCACTGGATACAGGCCTTGCTTGTCTCGGTCTTTTCGGGGGTCCACACGGGGATTTCGAGGGCGAGGTCGCGTTTCTCGTACTGAGTGGTACCGCTGGGGAAGGTGCCGTCGTCGGGCATCTCGCTCACGGTGACGGAGTTGCCGTTACCGGTGACAATCTTGCCGAGGACGTTGCGAACGAAGTCGGGCGGGTTGCCGGCGAGTGCCTCGGGGATTTCGTGGCCGGTGATGGTGGTGCCGAGGGGTACTTCGTGGAGGTTGGCCAGCGAGGCATCGACGGCGGCGATGTTCTTGGCGACGACCTCTTCACCCTTCTTGCCGTAGGTCTTCTTAATGGCCTCTTTGATGTAGCCCAGAGCCTCATCGGCGGGGATAACGCCGGCGAGATTGAAGAAGCAGGTCTGCATAATCATGTTGATGCGACCGCCCATGCCGGTGGCGCGGGCAACCTTGAAGGCGTCGATGCAGTAGACCTTGATATTCTTGTCGAGGATTTGCTGCTGCATGCGGGCAGGCAGGCTGTCCCACACCTTCTCGGGGGCTACGTTGGTGTTGATGAGGAAGGTGGCGTTCTGCGCGGCGTTCTTCAGGAAGTCGAAGAGGTTGAGCAGGCTGGGCTGGTGCAGAGCGATGAAGTTGGCGTTGGTGATGAGGTAGGTGCTGTGAATCGGTGTGGTGCCGAAGCGCAGGTGAGATACCGTCGAGGAGCCGGACTTCTTGGAGTCGTACTCGAAATAGCCCTGAACGTAGAGGTCGGTGTGCTTGCCGATAATCTTAATGGCATCCTTGTTTGCACCCACGGTACCATCGGAGCCGAGGCCGTAGAACATGCAGCGGGTCACGGTGTCGGGCTCGGTGGAGAAGGAGGGGTCGTAGGCAATGCTCTTGCCGGTGACATCGTCCTCAATACCCACGGCAAAGCCGGTCATGGGCTCGGGCTTGGCGAGCTCGTCGAACACGCCCTTGACCATGGCGGGGGTGAATTCCTTGGAGCCGAGACCATAGCGACCGCCGACAACCTTGGGCATGGCGTAGGGAAGGGTGCCGGCTACCTGAGCGTCGGCGAGGGTTTGTACAACATCCTGGAGGAGCGGCTCGCCCAGACTGCCGGGTTCCTTGGTGCGGTCGAGAACGGCAATCTTCTGTACAGTCTTGGGCAGGGCGGCAATCACATCGGCTGCCGGGAAAGGACGGTACATGCGAATCTTGAGCACGCCGACATCTTCGCCCATGGCATTGACGGCTTCGAGGGCAGCCTCGGCACCGGAGCCCATCATGATAATGACGCGGGTGGCAGAGGGGGAGCCGATGTACTCGACAAGGTCATAGTAGCGGCCGGTGAGATCACCGAACTTCTTCATGGCACCCTTGACAATGGCGGGTACGGCATCGTAGTACTTATTGACGGTCTCGCGGCCCTGGAAGTAGACGTCGGGGTTCTGGGCGGTACCGCGAATGACGGGAGCATCGGGCGTGAGGCCGCGGGCGTGGAAATCATCGACCCACTTCTGGTCAATCATGGCACGCAGGGTGTCGTCGGTGATGTCGGCAATCTTGCCTACTTCGTGGGAGGTACGGAAACCATCGAAGAAGTTGATGAAGGGTACGCGGCTTTCGAGGGTGGCGGCGTGAGCGATGGCGGCCATATCGGGAGCCTCCTGAGTGCTGGCACCGCAGAGCATGGCAAAGCCGGTGGAGCGGCAGCTCATCACGTCGCTGTGGTCACCGAAGATGGACAGACCCTGAGCGGCCAGAGCGCGGGCGGCAATGTGGAAGACGCAGGGGGTCAGCTCACCGGCAATCTTGAACATATTCGGAATCATCAGGAGCAGACCCTGAGATGCCGTGAAGGTGGTGGCAAGGGAGCCCGTCTGCAGAGCGCCGTGTACGGCACCGGCAGCACCGGCCTCACTTTCCATCTCGACGATGCTGGGGACCGTTCCCCAGAGGTTCTTGCGGTCTACGGCCGTCCAGGTCTCTGCCGATTCACCCATCGGAGAGGACGGGGTGATGGGGTAGATGGCGGCCACTTCTGAACAACGGTACGCTACGGAGGCTACGGCCTCGTTGGCGTCTATGGTGCTGTATGTAGTGCTCATAATTGTGAATTGATGTGAAAATTGTGTGCTACACACGGGGCGGGCTCCGTCGCAGTGCGACAAAGCTAGTCCTTACTAGAGCTATCATACACCCATTGTCTCGCAGAATCAATCCCAAAAGGCAGCATAATTGGAATTTTATGTCGAATGTCGGGTTGGGTGGGAGCAGTTTTGCAGCGTGGAAAATGGCATGATGATAAAATCGGCCGAAACGGCGGAAAGCGTTTGCCAAATAGGTAAATGTGTGTTACACTTTCTGCATGTCGAATACTCAGAGCTTTACCGCAAAGATGGCAGCCGCTCTCGGGCTGGATGAGCAGGTGATTGTACCTTACGGTCGCGACAAGGCGAAAGTCAGTTTGCAGGTGCTCCGTGAGCGCCCCCGCAAGGGTAAGTTGATTTTAGTGAGCGCGCTGACTCCTACGCCTGCCGGTGAGGGTAAGACGACTGTCTCTATCGGTCTGGCGCAAGGGTTGAAGGCCAATGGTAAGAGCGTGTGTCTGGCGTTGCGTGAGCCCAGTATGGGACCGGTGTTCGGTCGCAAGGGCGGGGCAACGGGTGGCGGAGCTTCGAGTATTACTCCCGGCGAGAGCATTAACTTGTGCTTCAATGGTGACTTTCCTGCCATTACCTCCGCTAATAATCTGCTGGCAGCCGTGATTGATAATGCTCTTTTCTACAAGACGACGCGTCTGGACCAGAATAAGGTGCTGTGGAAGCGTGTGATTGACATGAATGACCGCTCCCTGCGTAACATCGTGGTGGGGCTTAACAAGAACGGTGTGCCGCGTGAGGATGGTTTCAATATTACGCCGGCTTCGGAGATTATGGCCTGCTTCTGCTTGGCTGAGGATTTGGAGGACTTGCGCCGTCGCATCGACAACATTGTTGTAGGTTTCACCGCTGAAGACGAGGCTGTATATGCCCGTGAGTTCGGCGTGACGGATGCTTTGCTGGCTATTCTGCGTGAGGCTATTAACCCGAATCTAGTTCAGTCTCTGGAGGGCGTGCCCGCCTTCGTGCATGGTGGTCCCTTTGCCAATATTGCCCACGGGTGCAACTCTGTTATCGCCACAAAGATGGCGCTGGCCTGTGCTGATTATGCTGTGACAGAGGCCGGTTTCGCTTTTGATTTGGGCGCCGAGAAGTTCTTGGACATTAAGTGTCGCCAGAGCGGCTTGTCGCCGGATGCCATTGTGATTGTCGCCACCATTCGTGCCCTGAAGATGCATGGCGGTGTGGCGAAGACGGAGCTCGACCCGCCGAATGCCGAGGCTGTGCGTCGTGGTCTTGCTAATTTGCAGGCTCATATCGAGAGCGCCAAGCTGTACAAGCGCCCCGTGACAGTGGCTATCAATCTTTTTGAGGCTTTCGATACGGAGGAGGAAATTGCTGCCGTGAAGGAGCTTTGCGCCGAGATGGGGGTGGGTTGCGCCGTTGCCAATGTGTTTGGCAAGGGAGGCGAAGGTGCACGCGAGCTGGCTGCGATTGTGGCTGAGAGCATGGAGGGTGTGGCTCCCGAGCCCTTTAAGTGTCTGTACGAGCTGGATATTCCCGTGGAGGAACGCATGGCTACCATCGCTCGCAAGATTTACGGTGCTGATGGTGTGGTGCTGACAAAGGCCGCTCAGAAGAAGTTGGCTCTTATGGCAGCTAATGGGCTGACGGATTTGCCGATTTGCATGGCCAAGACGCAGAACTCACTTTCCGACAATGCTGCTTTGCCGGGGCGCCCGAGCGGATTTACGGTGACGGTGCGTGATTTCGAAATTGCTAATGGCGCCGGTTTCCTGGTGGCTCTTTGCGGTGATATCATGCGTATGCCGGCTCTGCCCAAGGTACCTTCCGCCTGTGCTATTAAGGTGGATGCCGACGGCAACATCTCCGGCATGAAGGGTTGATAACTTCTTCATTTCATTGAAAAAATCCCCCCGGTAACGACAGGTTACCGGGGGGGATTCTGCATATAGTTGTGCAATAAAATGCACCGAAATTATTTGTGGCTATGGCCGCGGAGGCTGTTGCGACGATTTTCAATCGCATTGCGCATGGCGGCCTTCTCGGTATCATCCAGTTTGCCGTCCTTGTTGGCATCGAACTTATCCTTGAGTCTCTGTTGGAGCTCGACGCGGTGGCGCTTATGTTCTGCCTTCATGGCAGCCTGTTCGCTCTCATTAAGCTCACCGTCATGGTCGAGGTCAAACTTTTTGAGGATGCGGGCGCGGTGTCGATTGCCGCGGAAATCGCCACCCTCGGGGCGATGAGCATTTTTCTTACGGCGGGGGTGCTTGGCCATTTCTTCCCGCATGGTAGCTTTTTCATTCTCGTTCAGCTTGCCATCCTTGTCGGCATCGAACTTTTGCAGCATGCGCGCATGCATGTCGGCACGTTTGCCGGGGGTGGGCATGGCTCCGGCTGCACCCCAATGAGAGGGCGGGGCAGGTTGTTCTTGTGCGAGGGTAGGAAGAGCGACGATAAGCGCCGCGATAAGTGTATTCTTCATCAGCATGTTTTTGGGTGGGTATGGGGATTATCGGGCACCTATCGCCCTCTGTTGAAGAGAACGTAAAATGCGGTTGATATCTACATAAAATATGAAAGATAATATCGAAAGGGACGGAGGTCAAAGGAAAACAGGGGAAAGCCTGTTAAAGCTTTCCCCTGTTTGTTGAAATGGAATTGTAAATCAGTAGAGATTACATGCCGCAACCGCAGTTCTTACGGCACTTGTTGCCGAAGCTCGGGCGCTGCCATCCCTGATGAGCGCCGAAGTTGTGGTGATTGAACTTTCCGCACTTGTGGAAGCGGGGACCCATGGGGCGACGACCCTCAAAGTTCATACCGCACTTGGGACCCATCTGACCGCACTTGTGGAAGCGGGGGGCCATGGGGCGACGGCCTTCACGATTCATGCCCTTTTTGTCATGGCGATGACCGTGCTTGCCGAACTTGTGGCTTTTACCTTTCTTGTGGTCGGCTTTGTGACCGTGGGCGTGTTTTTTGAAAGCCTCCTTAACAGCCTTTTTCTCATTATCGTCGAGTTGACCATCCTTGTTGGCATCAAACTTGTTCATGAATTCAGCCTTGAAGTGATCCTTCACGGCTTTCTTCTCGTTGTCATCAATCTTGCCGTCCTTGTTGGCATCAAACTTGTCCATGAATTTGGCCTTGCGAGCTTCCATGATAGCCTTGCGGTCAGGAGCCACCTGAGGTGCGGGGGCTGCCTGAGGAGCAGGAGCAATCTGAACGGCGGGAACGGATTCCGGAGCGGGAGCCGGTGCCGGTTGGGGCTGTTGCTCCTGAGCGAATATCGGCAGAGCGGCCACAAGGGCGAGGATGAGTGATTTCTTCATAATCTGATTTTGTTTGCAGTTAAGATGTCGGTAAGCCTTAGCGGCTCCTTACATGATGGTGAACGCAGCCGCTGCAAAAAATCTACATAAAAAGTCCAACAAATAATTCATTGCTCCATCGGAGCTGAGCGCGATGTCTGGCATGAGCGCACTTAGCGCTTGTCAGGGAGAGGCTGAGAGAGTATGATAGGGACATACATGAATACATACAAGATTGCAGTTCTGGCGGGTGACGGAATCGGCCCGGAGGTGATGGAGCAGGCTTTGCGCGTGCTGGATGCCGTTGAGTCGCGCTATGGCTTCCGTACGGAGAGAACTTCCTGTTACGTGGGTGGTGCCGGTATCGATAACTGCGGCAAAGCCCTGCCGGCAGAGACTTTGGCTGCCTGCGAGGCGGCGGATGCTATCCTCTTCGGTTCCGTGGGTGGTCCTAAGTGGGACAGTCTGCCGCCGGATGAGCGTCCCGAGCGTGGGGCTCTGCTGCCGCTGCGCAAGCATTTCAACCTGTATGCTAACCTGCGTCCCGGGATTTGTCTGCCGGAGCTGGTGGAGGCATCGCCCATCAAAAACAGCATCATCCCGCAGGGCTTCGATATCTTGTGTGTGCGTGAGCTGACCGGCGGTATGTACTTCGGTGAGCCTAAGTTCTATGGTGAGCGTGACGGCGAGATAGTTGCTCTCGATACCCTGTTTTATAAAAAGAGTGAGGTGGAGCGTATAGCTCATGTGGCTTTCGAGGCTGCCCGCGGTCGTAAAGGGCGCCTGTGCAGTGTGGACAAGGCTAATGTGCTGGCCTCGTCGGTAATGTGGCGTGAGGTGATGAATGCCATTGCACCCCAATACCCGGATGTTGAGCTTACCCACATGTATGTGGACAATGCTGCCATGCAGTTGGTGCGCAATCCCAACCAGTTTGATGTGATGGTTACGGAGAATACCTTCGGCGATATTCTGACCGATGAGATGGCTATCGTGTGCGGTTCTCTGGGTATGTTGCCCAGTGCCTCGCTTTGCCAAAACGGAGAGAGCACCTTCGGCTTGTATGAGCCTTCCGGCGGTTCCGCTCCTGACATTGCCGGTAAGGGAATCGCAAATCCGATTGCACAGATTCTCTCTATGGGGATGTTGTTGCGCTATTCCTGCCGCGAGGCTGTTGCGGCCGATGCCGTGGATGCCGCTGTTCGTGCCGTGATTGCAGCCGGTTACCGTACGGGTGATTTGTGTACCGGAGCGGAAGGTGAAATCCGAGTGGGAACGGCCGCTATGGGCGATGCCATTATTGCCGCCTTGAAGTAATTGCTCTCTTGCTGACATTGATTTCACTTCACAGTCGTCAGCAAACACGCTATAACTGAGCCATGCCGATTTGTCCCCGCTGCAATTCCACCATCCATTCGGGCGCTGAAGAACAGTGCCCGGCCTGCGGCTATGGAATGGAACGGGCGGATGCTTTGTTCGGGGTTAACGATGTGGAGTTTACGCGTGTGGTGGACGATGCCGGGGCGCTCACTCATAAGGAGCGCATGGAACTTCTGCGCAGTTTGGCTGATATGGAGCGCCACGTTCCTCCCGTGGCACTTTGCATCTATATTACCGACCACGGGCAGTTGCAGGAGTTCCGTCCGCATGCGCATTGGATTCTCAATCATGCGCGCATCCACCACCCTTCGTTCGGTAAGCGTGAACAGATGAAGGCTATTGAAGATGCCGTTCTTACCGAGCGGCGCCCCGGTGAGGGGCGTCCTCAGGTCGAAGAAGAGGAGCCCGGCCGGGTGGTTCGAATGTGGCGCGACTTCTGTAATTGGTGCCGTGATCTCTGTCTGCCCACTCCGCCGCCTGTTCGGCAGGACTGGATATTGATGTTGGTGGTAGATGTGCAACTGGAGACAGCCTGTTTCTCCTGGGGCTACATGCTCGACCCTTACATTAACGTTGATAAAATCAATTCCTGTATTCTAAAGGCTCGCCTGCAGTTCCGAGAGCGAGAAATGGTGACGGCCCTGCGCATGGTGATGTTTGAAGCCGTGACCATGCTGGCGAAGGCCTCTCGCAAGGTTAACAGGGGCTTGCGTCAGGCACAGCGCCGAGGGATGAGTGTGCTGCCTTGGTTGCTCGCCGGTACGGCGTTGATGGCCGGTGAGGGTATGGCACAGGAGGCTCCCGCTGCGCCCGAAGCCGCTCCGGCAGCCGTAGCTCCCGCGGCCGAGGCTCCGGCCGAGTCCGCTCCCGCACAGCAGCCTGCACCACCGCCGCCGCCGGTGAAACCCGGTGTGGCAGCCTCGTATTCGGCAGATCCTCAGTGGTCGTCGGTTGATTATGTTCACTTGATGTCAGGCCGTTTGCCGGATGGGTTTAATCAGTTGATGCCGGGTGGTAAGCAAAGGGAGCTTCGAGCACCTGAGCCGCAGCGCCGTCGTGAGCGGCCTGCTCGCCGCCGGAGAGCAACTGCTGCCGAGCCGGTCGGGGAGGAGAGTGATGTGAAGGTGCCGGGGCGCTATTGCAAGCATTATCTGGACTCTCGCGGTGAGGTGGTGATAGACCCTCAGATGTTGCTCAGCGAGCCGGGGCGGCAGGATGTGTCGCATGTGCTGCGTGAGCTCAATGCCCGCTCGAAGTTCCATATCTACGTTTCGGTTTTTTTGGAAGGTCAGGAGGTCCCCCGTGAGTTGGATGCCACAAACCTCGTCACACACACGCAAGTGGCGCGTCCCGGGCAGTACGCCGTTATGTTGCAGTACTCGGTCGGTCATCCGGCCGGGGTGGAGCTGGGGTACAGGGAGATTAAGCCGAGTGATGAGCAGGTGCGCGAGTGGTTGCTCTCTGTTCGTCGTAGTGTGAATGCCGCCGGTGGCGGTGTGGAGGGTTTGCTGGCGGGTATTTATCGCCTGCATAGCCTTATTGAGCCGATTTCTTCGAGTTTCGTTCCGCTTACTCCCGAGGTGGACGGCGTGCAGCTTATTGAGTTGCCGCTCAAGCAGGAAGAGGAGGTGGAAGAAATCAGTTATAAGAAGCAGGTTGAAATGTGGGTGAAAGCGGGCGGAGCCACTCCGTATGTCATCGCACTGGTTGTGCTGGCGGGGATTGTCAGCCTGTTTTGGTGGCTTATCTACTGGCACCTGCACTGCGGCCGCCTGTTTTCATCGGAGCCGGATTGTCGTTTGGGCTCTCGCTATGGGGCGGGTGTGTCGCGCTATGTGAGGTACTTGGAGGGCAAGGAGGCCGGTAAGGAAAAGCAGCTCTTCTGAGCAGTTCAGCGCTGTCGCAGCAGATTGATTTTGTCCCTCAGGACGGCGGCAAGCTCGAAGTCGAGTCGGGCGGCGGCCTCTTTCATTTCTTTTTCGAGGCGGTTGATGGTGTCGCTTACCTGCTCATCGTCTTCTGCTGCCATGAGGATGGGTTCGTCTTCTTCGTCATCAGGCGTATAGAGGCGCAGGGTGCTTTGGTCGGCACGGGCAACGGTGTGGGGGATGATGTTGTGCTCTTCGTTATATGCCTGTTGGATGGCGCGGCGGCGGTCACTTTCTTCCACGAGCCGACGAATGGAGTCGGTAACGACATCACAAAAGAGTACGCACTCACCGTGTATGTGACGTGCAGCACGTCCGGCGGTCTGAACAAGGCTGGTCTCGTTGCGCAGAAAGCCTTCTTTGTCGGCATCGAGTATGCAGACGAGTGAGACTTCCGGCAGGTCGAGCCCTTCGCGCAGCAGGTTGATTCCTACCAGAATATCCACGCTGCCGTTGCGCAGTTTACGCAGGATTTCCACGCGTTCGATGGCATCGACATCCGCATGGATATATTCCACCTGCAGGCCGATGTTGCGGAGGTAGTCGGTGAGGTCTTCGGCGGTGCGCTTGGTGAGGGTCGTGACCAGTACTCGCTCACGCACGCTCACGCGGGCATGGCAAAGCTCGATTGTCTTGTCAATTTGACCGTCGAGGGGGAGGAGGGTGATTTTCGGCTCCAGCAGGCCGGTGGGACGGATAAGTTGCTCGACGATGAGCGGTTGTCCTAGTCGGCGGGGATTGAACTGCTCTGTGGGGACGGAGGAGGGATGGGGTGGTACGCGTAGCTCCTCGAGGCGGTGGAAGAAGACACCGCGGAAGTTATCGGGAGCGTGGGTGATGGCCTGACTGGCTTTTTCGCTGCGGGCGTGGGTGTTGCCCCGCTTTGCTTTGAGCACGGGTATGTAGTTGTTGTTGCCGGGCACGCAGTTGACGTATTCAAAAGGCCCGGGGGTAGCGCTGACGTAGACGAGTTGAGCTTGTCGGGCCATGAACTCGTCGAAACGCAGAGGTCGGTTGTCGAGCGCGGAGGGCAGTCGGAAGCCGTGGTCGATGAGCACTTGTTTGCGGGAGCGGTCGCCCTCGTACATACCTCCGATCTGAGGGACGGTGGCGTGCGACTCGTCGATGATGGTGAGGTGGTCGGCCGGGAAGTAGTCCTGAAGGGTGGAGGGGGTAGAGCCGGGAGCTCTGCCGGCGAGGTGGCGCGAGTAGTTCTCGATGCCCTTGCAGAAGCCGATTTCGTTGATGAGCTCGAGGTCGTAGTCGGTGCGCATTTTAAGGCGCTGGGCTTCGATGAGTTTGTTCTGTTTTTCAAACCATGCGACTCGCTCGGCCAGTTCTTTGCGAATGGAGAGGATGGCCGGGTGGCGTTTTTCGGGTGACGAGACGTACTGCTTGACGGGGAAGAAGAGGTAGCTGCTCATTTTTTCGCGTGAGCGGCCGGTGGCGGCATCGATGAGGGTGATGGCATCTATCTCATCTCCGAAGAACTCCACGCGGATGGCCTCGCCGTCACTTTGCGCCGGGTAGATTTCCACCACATCACCGCGCACGCGGAAGGTGCCGCGGCGGAAGTCGAAGTCGCTGCGCTCGAAAAGAAGTTCCGTCAGGCAGGCCAGCATGGCATCGCGGTCCAGCTCCTGTCCCGTGCGGATGGAAAGGGTGAGTTCTCGGTAATCTTCCGGCGAGCCCAAGCCGTAAATGCAGCTTACGCTCGCTACGACAATGACATCGCGGCGCAGCAGCAGGGAACGCATGGCGTTGAGACACAGGCGGTCAATCTCCTCGTTAATGGCGCTGTCTTTCTCGATGTAAGTGTCGGTGCTGGCGATGTAAGCCTCGGGCTGGTAGTAGTCGAAGTATGAGACGAAGTACTCTACGGCATTGTGCGGGAAGAAACTCTTGAGCTCGGAGTAGAGCTGCGCGGCCAGAGTTTTGTTGTGCGAGAGCACCAGCACGGGGCGGTCCTGTGCAGCGATGATGTTGGCCATGGTGAAGGTCTTGCCGCTGCCGGTTACGCCGAGGAGGCACTGGTGCTTGTTGCCGGCTTGCAGAGATTTGAGGAGCTTGCCGATGGCCTGTTCCTGATCGCCCGAAGGCTTGTAATCTGTCACCAGTTGAAAGACGGACATGTTGTGCCGGAGTTCAGGCGCATTGTACCTTTTCTTCGGAACAGGTGCAAGTGTTTTCTCTTATAAGCGCAGGATGACTGTTTGCTGCGGCAATTTGTTGCAGTCGGGATAGATGCTTGACAATCGGCGGGTTTTGGGGCTATGATAGTCGTGTAGCTTATGTACATACCAACGCAAGAGGAGAGGTATAGTAAGGTGGCCGGCTTCACGCTGTTTCTGTGCGTGCTGGTTCCCAGTGGCATTGTGGCTTGGTTGTACGGGAATGAGTTGGATTTGTTGGCATGTGCCTTTGCCTTTCTGGAGCCGCCTGCCTTTGTGCTGAAGGCGAGTGGCTGCGGAAGTTCGGTGGCCTTTATTCTGTCGGCTTTGCTGCAGGCTGTTCTGTTCTTTTGGGTGAGTCGCAGTCGTCGATTAACTCCGCGCGGTAAGCTGACGATAGCTGTGACTTGGGGTATGTTGTTTGCGTTGTTATTGCGCGTGCTGATTGCCTGGCAGTTCTGGGTGGCTGCCGGAGGTGGTCAGGCTCCTGTTCAATAACCGCTGCGGTTCAGGTAGAAATGCAGGGCTAATTTGAGCACGGAGGTGCGGTCGATGTTGCGGGCTTTGGCGAATTGCTCTAAGCGAGCGAACAGTTCGTTGCGACAACGGAACGTTATCATGTGTAGTGCGTTCATGCGGTTATGATGCCGCTTTTGCCGCGTTTTTGCAAGCCATGTTGGGCGTATGCCTTGTAATAGTTATCGGGCGCGCAGGTCGTGAATCCATTCCCTGACGCTCTGGTAACGCCCTTCAATGTTGGGGTTGAGTGCCTTGTCGATGCTGGCCAGAAGTTGGGGATGGTAGATGGCGGTGAGCTTGGGGATGGAGGCAAGAGGGTCGAGCGTGTCGTAGAGCATACGTTGGCGACCGGCTGCCGGGGTGTTGCCCGTGAGCAGGTAATAAAGCGTGGCTCCGAAGGCGTACAGGTCCGTCCACGGACCGAGCTGGGAGGTGTTTTCGCCTTGTTCGGGCGGGCTGTAGCCCTGAGATTCGACAACGGCGGTCGAGGCGTCGGCATTGCGCTCGCGGGCGGCTCCCATATCGATGAGAACCGGGCGGCCGTCTCGCGTGACGAGGATGTTGTCGGGCTTAATGTCGAGGTGGAGTATGTTGCGGGAGTGGAGGTAGTCGAGAGCATCGAGCACACGCACCATCATGGAGTAGAGGTCGTCCTGCGGGATGTGGTTGAGGTGTTTCTTGTAGTCGTAGATGACATCGGCCAGGCACTTGCCGTCGATGTACTCCGTGACATAATAGGCTGTTTGGTGCGCCTCAAAGAAGGAGTAGATTTTGACGATGTTGGGGTGGTCGAGAGTGGCCAGCAGTCGTACTTCGCGCAGGAAGTTGCTCATGGCCCAGTCGCAGCTCTCTTGCTCGACGTGTGATTGGCGTACGACATCGAGGGTGCGGTTGCGGCGTTTGCAGAGGGAGTGGGGAAAGTTCTCTTTAATGACGACTTTGCGGTTCAGCAGTTCGTCGGAGGCGAGGTAGGTCACGCCGAAACCGCCTTCGCCTATACATTTTATGAGGCGATAGCCGTTAATCATGTAGTTCTCGGGCAGTTCCTTGGGGGCGGGACAAAGGTCGTCGAACTCATCTGTCACGCTTTGTGCCCCGGCTGCAGCTCGATCGAGAATATTCTGCATGAAGGAGATGTTTGATTGCTCCTTTGCCGCCGGAATGGGAGGGGGAGCCGGTACGGGGAAAATGGGCGTGGAGTCCGTCATGGTTGGGAGAGTGAGTGTCGGTAGGTGGTTCAGACGGGAATGATGCCGAGTTGATTGCACACTCCCCGGTAGCAGAGCGGGTAGTTCAGTCTGCCGTTGGAGAGTACGGGAATGGTTTTGACGGGGAGAATGCGGTCGGGAGCCCAACTGGCGGGATAGCGGGCATTGAGCAGGCCGTAGCGGGCTGTGATGAGGTCTTGCGGTACTACGGTCTTGTGAAGGGTGGAGAGCAGGACCAGTATGTCGCCTTGCCCTCTGGGATTGGGTACGCCTACAATAGCCAGTCGCCGTATGCCGTCAGCAGGATTGGCTCCCAGTACGCGGTAGAGGGCTTCTTCCGCAGCTTCGTGCGGAACGAGATTATCGCCTACTTTGCTGAAGCGGGCTTTTCGTCCGCAGATTGTGAGCAGGCCGTCGGGGTCGAGCTTGCCGATGTCGCCGGTGCAGAACCACTTGCCGCGCATGCAGGTGGTGGCTTCGGGGCGATCTTTGAGGTAGGCTTGCAGGGTGGCGGAACCTTTGAGCCAGATGAGGCCGAGGCTGTTGGCCGGTTGTGTGACCTCCGGGCGGTTGATATCGGTTATTCGTATGGCTGTTCCGGGTAGTGGCTGTCCGCAGGAGCCGATGTGCCCTGCCGGGATGATGTGCGAAGTTCCCGGCGCCGGTGACGGCATGGGTGCACAGATGGCGATGGGTGCGGCATTCTCACCCATGGTGTAGCACTCCATGAGGTTGAGGCTGTACTTGGCTGCCGCGAGGTGAGCAAGGTCGATGGGGAGCTTTTCGCCGGCGATGAGGTAGTAGCGCAGCGAGGTAAAGTGGTCGGGGGTGCCGGCGTTGAGCAGAGAGTAGGTCTGAGCCGGGGTGAAGGCGGTGAGCACCGTGCCGTAGTTGTGGATGAGTTCGCAGAGACGGCGCGGGGTGGTGGTGTCGGGATAGGTGACGATGTCCATCCCGCTGAGCAGCGGCAGGAGTAGGCCGCAGAGCAGGCCGATAGGATGGCTGAGCGGGAATGCCGAGAGGCAGCGCTGACCGGGTTTGAGGGGCAGACGGCTGTTCATTTGCACGGCGGCACTCAGTAGCATGCGATGGCTCATCGGTACTCCTTTGGCTATGCCGCCGGTGGCACCGGTGAAGAGGAGGGCTGCCTCGTCATCGGGCTGAACCTGCTCCTGCTGCAATCGTCGAGTGAGCAGTTCGGTCTTGCCGAGCCGTATGACGACATCGCGGAGCCTGACGCTGCCATTACCCACGTCTGCCAGATGTTTGTCGATGTAGATGAGGTCGCGCTGGTGGGGCCAGTTAAATTGTCGGAGTTTGTGGGTGAAGCGGACTTCGGTGATGAAGCGGTTGACCCCCGATTGCTCCACCTGATAGCGGAAGTTTTCGGGCTCGGCGTTGTAGTTGAAATTGACCGGGGTTATGCCGCTGAGCAGGCATGCCAGGTTGGCAATGGCGGAAAGTTTGCCGGGGGGCAGGATGATGCCCAGCCGCTTGTTGGTGATATTTTTGTGCAGAGTCTCGCTGAAGATGAGCGCATAACTGAGCAGTCGCCGGTAGCTGAGCTGGCTGTCATCCACGCCATCGATTATCATGGCATCGGGGTGGGCGATGAGGCTTTGTACCAGAGCTTGTGTGAGGCTTTGCTCCGTGAGATAGGGGTGGTTGTTGAGCTGCTCGGCTGCGGCTTCCATCCACGCATTGCGTATCTTGGTGCTCAGGGTCGGACCGGGTTTGATTTCCGGTGCGAAGGTGATGTGAAGTTTGTCGTATGGCCCCGATGTGACAATGCCGCCGATGAGCTTGTCATTGTACATGCCAACATAGACCGGAAGCGCTGAGAGCCTGCTGCCGTCTGCAAAGCTCAGCAGGCGGGCCGGAACGTCGGTCAGGGCGGCAGCCTGTTGACCGGGGTGCCCGCAGAGCAGGACAACGTGACGTCCTTGCACCAGACGATCCCGAACCAATTGAATGATATCTTCGTTGCCGGAGCGATCAATAGCGCACAGGAACCCGGTGGCTCGTGATTGCGAGAGGTACATGACGACTTCCGGGTCGGGGCGCAGGGTGTTCTCCACCATCCAAACGACGCGGTCACGCCCGCCCAGCGCTTCTTCAAGCGCTCGCAGTGCAGTCAGGTCTACCCGATTGGGTACGACCAACGTGGGGCTTGCGGGTATGTTGCCGCTGCCCTCTATGGTGGGGGTAATCATATCCTCTGCGGCGAGTGTAGCACATTATGGACTTGCATGCAACACCTGAATGTTGCTGCATGGTGCAGTGATTACATTTTGTTGAGGTAATCAATGTAAGCTCGGCGAGCTTCTTCGGGGGTGTAGTTGTGTTTCTCAGCGCTTTCTTCCGTTGCTGCCTGTTGTGTGGTAAATGGCGTGGTGGGTAGGGTTGAGGCGGCAGGCAGGTCACCAATGGCGGCAAAAGCCGAGCCGGTGTCGCCGTTGCGGACATTCTGGTTGTTGGCTTTGCGAACTTCCTTGGGGGTGCCAGAAGCGTAGCGACGGGTTTTGTTGCCGAGGGTGGTAACGACCTTGTTCTTCTTGTGAATGTACACGAGTTTACCATTGAGGACTTCCTCGAGACTGCGGGTGTCTTCGGAGCTTAAATCATTACCATTGGTTAAGCGGAGCAGGGAGACCACTTCCACTTCGCTCAGCGGGGAAATCTGTTCGCTTTGGATAGTCAGGAGGTTGAGTGTGGGGCGGGTCAGATCAAAGTAGGCGGTATGTGAATTATCGTCGTCTTTGGAGGGGTAGCTGAGTTTGAGGAAATCTCCGCTCGGGGTGACTCTTTGCACGCGTCTGTTGTTGAGCAGCATGGTACGCAGAGCAACCATTCGGTCGGTGTTGATGAGATGTTTTTCCGCCTGCTGTCCGTGGTAGACGATAATTTCACAGTTGCCGCTTCGCTCATGATGGATGTAGAGCGGTGTCGGGAAAAGCTCGAGGAGTTTTTTGCGCAGTTCTGTTGCTTTGGCGCGTTCTTCCGATTTAACGGCTTCGATGATGAAAGCACCCAGTCGACCGTCAGGCTCTGCCAGAGCGAGTACTCGGCAGTCATCGATGTGGTAGATGTGCAGGCCGGCATCGACTTCTCGTCCGCCGCCGAAGTACTTGCGCAGTTCGGTAAGGGTGGCACGCTTTTCGTTCTGTTGCTCGGTATTGGATTTAGCGATGGATTCATCGCTGCTGACTGACAGATTGGCTTCTTCCGACGGGAAATTGAATGGGGGGAAGATGTAGTGGTTGATGCCCTCACGGGAGCGGTAGGCGCTGTGAAGTCGTCTTTTATATCCTAAGCAGTAGACGTTTTTGCGGCGTGCGAGGTGGGTGTCGTTCGTAGAGTTGCTGGAGATGGGGGAGGCTCCGCCCAGAGCCGATGAGAGCATGCGCAGGGTTTGGCGGTTGGAGGGTAGGCCGTAATCGTGTGCTGCGAGCATGGGGACGGCCTGATGGCTGATGTGCTCGGCTATGCGAATCTCAATATACGGAACTATTGGAGAGGTGAGATCCGGGGTGATTTCGTAGCGGAGATTGTTACTGTCGCTGTAACTTCGGAAGGATATGCCGCCGTTGTGCCAGCGGTGTGGGGTGCAGTTCTTTTGCTCTGTGTTGAGGATGTTGTAGACGGTTGTCAGACGCGATGTTGCGACGATTGAGTCGTTGCCGTTCTGAGCCAGCTCTGCCACACTTTCGTAGAGCATGACGGCAGAATATCCGTCTTTTGAGTAACGGATTTCCGGTTCTTCTCCGATGCTCAGCAGGGCTGAGAGGAGTTCTACGGTATCTTCCGCCTTGTCGCCCTTGTTGTTGGTGTGCAGGAGTACCGCTCCGATGTTTCCTTCGTTGTCAGCCAGTACGAGAACGTGGCATTCTTTCGTGTAGAAGAGCAGGGCATCTTCTCCGGAAAGCTTGCTGTTGTCCAAGTATGAACTGAGTTCCGAGATGGTGCTGATGGCCCATACAGGACTACCGACAGTCATGAGGAATGCTGCCGTTGCTGTAAGAAATCCTGTTTTCAGCCATTGACGCATGGAGTTTATCTCGATTTGTAGGATTTTGTGAGTCGCTTGATGAATTTCTCCATGCGGGGGAGATTTGTCTGAATGCTGCGAGCCAAGGCGAACTGGTTGCGGGCGCGGATGAGATTGTGCTCCGGTTTTTCGGTGCGGAAGTATTTGTCACCGTCCAGATAGTCGGTCAGGAAGCGCATGCCGATTTCTGCCGTGATGAGCCAGCCGGCAAATGCTAACTGGTTGATTTCGTTCTGGGTGAGGAATTCGTGGGCGGCATCCAGGTAACCTTCTGCCAGCGATTCGAAGAAAGGCATCTGCATGACGACTTGCGAGAGATCTTCTTCGTCCTCACTGGCGGTGCAGGTCGCGGTGCGTACCATGTCACCGAAGTCGTAGAGCGAGAGCCCGGGCATGACTGTGTCCAAATCGATGACGCAGACGGCCTCATCCGTCTCTTCATCGAGCATGACGTTGTTGATTTTCGTGTCGTTGTGGGTGATGCGGGTGGGCAATTCGCCTTTGCTCTGCATATCGGTGAGGCGGCTGAACATGGGCGACCAGGTTTTGAGCATCTCCAGTTCAGCCTCGCAGTTCTTTGCTCGCCCCAGCGGGTCGGCTTCTGCGCTTTGAAGGAGGGCTTGGTAGCGCAGCGGGGTGTTGTGGAAGTTCGGAATGGACTCTTTGAGGTCTTCCGGGTTCATATCGGAGATGAGCTCCTGAAATGAGCCGAAAGCAAAACCTGCCTGATATGCCTGACGGGTATTCTCGACAACATCGTAGGTGTGGGTACCTTCGATGTTGTTGTAGCAGCGCCACATACCACCCTCTTCGGGGAGATTGATGTAGTTACGACCGCCGCGGGCGGGATACAGGGTGAGAGGTTGACCTGCCGTGCTCTTGCGGCGGCGCATGGTTTTCCACCTGATGTGGCGGGTCACCTTTTCAACATTTTTCATGACCATGACCGGGTCTTTGAACACGTAGTCGTTGACGCGTTGGAGAATGTAGCGTTCATGGACACCGTCCTCGGTCAGATAGCAGGCGCGATATGTTGTGTTGATGTGGCCGTTACAGAGTTCTTCTCCGTATTGAAAATCACCGTTGATGGCGAATTGGTCGCCGATGCGGGCGATGCGTTCTGCAATAGCACCTTCAGTTAATCTGTTCTGGGGCATGGTCGGGAGAGATGTTTAATTAGCAGTCTGATGTGTGAAAAATCAGTCGTTGTTGAGCTGGATGCTCAGCAGTTTGAGGCGGTCGGTAGCATCGTCCTTCACGACAACGTTAATCTGGGACTGGCGGTTGGAGACCACAAACTTGCCCACTTTGAGTTGGGTTTCTTTTACGAGGGCCTTTTTGCCGTCTTTGGGAGCGGGAGTCGGAGTGGTGATGCGGAAGGCTACCTGCTGACCATGAGTTGCCTGTGTGAAGTTCCAGGAGTTTTTCTCATTGATGCCTTCCTTGCGGTAGGGACCTACGACTTTCTTGCTCACATCACTGAAGTCACCTTTGGCGGAGGTGTAGATGGTGACGCTGCGGGGTGAAAGGTTAATCAGGTGCACACCCTTGGAGGGGAAATCGGCTTCGTTGATGAAGAATGTCTTAGCCTTGGCCGGAGTCTCGCCGGGGATGACGATGCAAAGCACCTTGCCGCCGCCGCCGCCCGGTACATTGATGGTCATGACGGGTTTGGGCATGTCGGCCGGGGGGGTCGCTTTGGCTCCTTTTTTACCGGTTTCGGGCGGATTGGGGGCCTTGTCGTAGAAGTTGATGGTGCCGGCAATGGGTTTGATGCGCTGGGTGGGGATGCGGCCGGAGATGCTGGTGCTCTTGTACTCTTTGCCTGCAAGGTAATAGAGGGGGCTGGGCAGACGGCCGCCGCCGGTGGAGCAGATGACGAACCGTACGCCGGTCTTGGGGGCGGCTTCTTCAGCAGCGGCAGCACCGCGCGCGCTGCGGGAAGATTGAGCGTAAGCGGGAGTAAGGGCAAATATCGCTGCCAGAACTAAAGAAAGAGTCAGGAACTTCTTCATATCGTGATATATTTTCGTACCCCGCAAATTTACCATCCCCATGCTCCTATTGCAAGCAAAAACTGCGACGCATATCAAATTGCGTCGCAGCAGGTCATAAGGTGATTTTGAAGCGGGAAATGATTCAGTTATTGCCGTAATCGCGTTTGCCGAAAATAGCGGAGCCCACTCGGACGATGGTGGAGCCTTCTTCCACGGCTACGGCATAGTCGTGGCTCATGCCCATGGAGAGTTCCGGCAGGGGCAGGGGGCCGCGCTCGCGCAGGCTTTCGGCCAGTCGGCGCAGGGTGATAAAGGCCGGGCGGGCACCCTCGGGGTCAGCCGTGGGGGCGGGTATGCACATGAGACCGCGAATGTCGAGGTTGGGCAGAGCGGTCAGAGCCTCCCATTCCTTTGTGAGTTCTTCGGGAGTGAAGCCGTGCTTGCTTTCTTCTCCGTCGACGTTGACTTCCAAAAGGATGGCTGCGGTTTTTCCCAGTTCGCCGGCTATACGGCTGATGGCCTCGGCCAGTTTGCGGCTGTCGACGGCTTCGATGAGGGCGATGTTTTGTTCGAGGGCTTTGCGAACTTTGTTGCGCTGGAGCGGGCCGATGAGGTGCCACACGCAGTCAGCCGGCATGGCAGGGATTTTTTCCATGGCTTCCTGCAGGCGGTTCTCGCCGAAGAGACGTTGACCGTCTGCATAAGCCTGCATGATGTCGCTGACGGGGAAAGTCTTGCTGACGGCCAGCAGGGTGGTGCTGCCGACGGGGCGTCCGGCGCGTTGTTCGGCGGCGGCTATGTTGTCGCGAATTTCCTGTAATTGTTCCTGAATGTACATGGCTTCGGGGAAAGTGGGTTATCGCTTGTTGCGGTGTTTGGCGGAGGGGAGTTCTTTAATATCGCCGCCGCGCTCACGCAGGCGCTGGGGTTCGGGGCGTTTGAGGCGTAATTTGACGCGGTGACGGTAGCCGCCGGCATTGGTGCGCACTCGTACGGTGGAGAATCGGCTTTTGTGGGTGGTGTGGCCTTTGCCGGCCTCGGAGGGAGTGGGCGCGGCTTTGATGTCGAGAGCTTGCAGACGTGCCAGCTCATCGGCTACACTCTGTTGTTCCGGGGTTTGAGCTTTGTCAGCAGGAGCGGGAGTCGGGGTTGGCTGTTCCGCTTGCTGTGGGTCAGAGGGAGTGGGAATGTCGGTGCCGGGTTCGGCATTTTCGGCCAACAATCGGGCGACTTCTTCATCGTTGGCCCGCAGGCGAGCTGCTTCTTCCTCCGGTTTGATGTCGGCTACGAGGTCGGTGCCGGGGTTTTTCACGTTGTCGGGATGATTGCGGAGGTATTTCTCGAACTCGGGGTCGGGCTCGGCGCCGCTGTGGATGGCTCGGTCGTAGGCGCGCGCGGCGTCGGGTATGCTGCCAAGCTCGGCATACAGGCGGGCCATGTTGTAGTGTGCATCACTCAGCTCGGGCTTGAGCTTAACGGCTGCGGCAAAGTGCTTGAGTGCTTCGGCATGGCGACCGCTTATGCCCTCAATGTTGGCTAAGTAGAAGAAGGCTTCGGCATTGGCCGGGTCGAGTTCAATGGTGCGGATGAACATGCGCTCGGCTTCTTCCATGCGGTCGAGACGGTAGAAGGAGATGCCGGCCAGATAGTAGGTGATAGGCAGCTCCGGGGCCAGACGGGTGGCGCGGTTAAGATATTCGATGGCCTCGTCGCACTTGTTGCGGTAGAGGAGGATGGTGCCGAGATTGACCAGTCCGGGGACATGGTTGGGTTGGTAATCGTAGAGGGTACGGTAGAGCTGCTCGGCGGAGGTGTAGCGTGCTTTGGAGAAGGCCTTGTCGGCCAGGCTGGCGAGGGTTTGGATTTCGAGGCTGCGGCGCACGGCGTTCGTGCCGTCGGATTCTTTCATTTCGCCGGCTTCACCGTTGCGGATGGACTCGATGAGTCTGCGTTCGGAGTCGGTGAGTTCGAGTTTGCTTTCCTCATCGAGGCGCTGAAGCTCGGCGGTCATCTCGCTGTTGTTGTTCTTGAGCTGTTTGTAGGTCTCGATGAGGAGCTTGCGACCCTGCTCCTGCATTTCGATGGTGCGGCGCTGCTTGGCGATGACTTCCTTGAGAACCTTGTTTTCTTCGACGAGGGCGGGGTCGATGTCGGGGCGTGCGGCGGTGGCATCCACCTCGGCTTCGAGGTTATTGAGTCGCTCTGTCAGCTCGGAGATGCGGCGGCGGTAGCCGCGGTTTTCGTCATAGACCAGCCCCATCTGCTCGCGCAGTTGGTCAATTTCGGAGCGGGCTTCGTTGAGCTGCTGTGCCAGAACATCTTTTTCGTCGGAGGAGCCGGCCATCTGTGCTTCGAGTGCCTCGACCCTGGCGCGTGCGGCTTTGAGCTGTTCGGCCAGAGTGAGGTTCTGGTCGAGCAGGGCCTTGGTTTTTTCGGGGCTGTTGAGCTCGACGATGGCGCGCAGTTGTTCGTTCTCAGCCTTTAATTGGTCACGTTCGCGGGTCACGCGTTCCAGCTCGGCCTGAGTTTGGGCCAGTTGGCCGGCGAGTTCGTTGGCGCGGTCTTCGGCGGCCTGTCGGGCGCGTTCGGATTCGCGGAGTTTGTCTTCTGCCTCAGCCAATCGGGCGGCGAATGATTCTACAACTTCGTTGTTGATTTTGCGCTCTTCGGAAATTTGGGTGAGGAGCTTGTCGTAGCGCTCTTTGTAGGCCTGTTGTTCGCTCTTGGCGGTGGCAAGTTCCTGCTGGCTCTTTTTGAATTTCTCGGAGAGAACGAGGAAGCTCTGAGCCATGTCTTTGCACTCTGCACGGAGCCGTGCCAGTTCTTCGCGCAGTTCCTTGTCGGTGGCTGCGTAGTCCGGCAGACCGTCCGGCGATATACCCTCCTGAGCGTTCAGGTGCTCAGCAATGCCGGGCAGGTTGATATTGACTTCCTGTGGTACGGGGCGACCGGGTTGGCGGCCGGTGGGGATGGGGGCTTTGGCTGCTTCTTCCTGATATCGGCTGATGTTGGCTGCCAACTGTTCGCGCAGGTAGTTCATCATGCGGGGTTTCCAGTTCGGGTGGTCACGCACGATGACTGCCATCATTTTTTCAGCTTGGCGGGCCTTGCGGAGAGCTTGGTTGTAGTTACCGTTCGAGGCAGCTTTTTCGGCATCATTTCGCAGACCGTATGCGACGAGGAGGTCCTCGCCCGGATCTCTTGCTGTCCGGTTGCGGGGGCCGGCCAGTACCATGCCGGCTTGTCCGGTGCTTCGGCTTTGAGCCCATAACGGGCTGTTGCTCAGAAGTACAAGGCCTCCGAGGGCTAAGGCGGAATATGTGGTGAAAGCAGACATGAAGAGATTTTCCCTATGGTAGCTCAATCTTGCGGCAAAGCAAGCAGGAAGTGTGTCACGTTGCGGACTTGCCTTGAGAGCTCATGAGCGTTAGAATGGTTGCGTGCAGATAACGCTCGTTCATGAAGCCGGTCGATTGGTGCTGATGCCGCAGGGGTGTCAGCCCCGGCTGGAGCGTGCCTTTGCGGCTTCTGTCGGGCGGGGGATGCTGGATTTGCTTCGCTACGGATTGCCGACCGGGGCTGCTCCGATGCTGGCGTGGTTGCGTGAGTGGGCACGGGAGCGCATGATGGCGTATCTTCGTGCACTTCGTCGAGGGGAGGAGGCCGGGGCTGTTCTTCGGTTGAATACTCAACAGGCTGCTGCCCTGCTCGAAAGTATGCCGCCGTTGGGAGGCGATGTGCTTGCAGCCTGCGATGTGGCGGCGTGGGCGGAGAGTTTGGAACCGGCGCTTGTGTGGTTGGCAGAGCGTGAATGCTGTTCGCCTGAGACATGGTTGTGCCGCTTGGGGGAAGGGTGGCAACAGTTGGGGATGCTTTGTTTTCATTTGGCGGAAAATGCCGGCGAGGCGACGGAGAGTGCACCTTTTGCCTTTTTGGCAACATTTGTTCACAAGGTGGGGCAGGATGGGCGTGCGCGCCATGCGCCCTTGGGGTTGGCGGCGCGCCTGCTGGCGGATGATGCCGCGGCAATGCTGGATATTCTGCGCCCCTTGCGGCAGGTGGCGGCTCAAAGTCCTTTCATGGCCGAGCTGGTGAACTCGCAGGCGGTGTACAGGCCGTGCGGCTGGAGTGCTCGGCAGGCTTATGAGTTTTTGCAGGCTCTGCCTTTGTTGGAGCAAGCCGGTATCGAGACCCGTATCGTTAATCTTTGGAAAACGCAGCCGCCCCGTGTGGAGCTGGAGGTGAAGCTGGAGATGGCGGAGCCCGGTTCCGGCAAGCCCGATGCCGCGCCGTCCGTCAATGTGAACTCTTTGCTGCGATTTTACCCCCGTGTGGTGCTGGGCGATTATCATTTGACGGACGAGGAACTGGCGGAATTGCTCGCGGGCGATGAGGATGGTCTGGTGCGTTTTCGCGGTGAATGGGTGCGCCTGGACCGGGACAAGCTGAATGGTTTGCTCAATAGCTGGCGGCAGGCCGTGCGTATGGCTGCCGGGGGCATACCCCTGATGGTGGGGCTGCGATATCTGCTGGGCAAGCGCAGTGAAGCTCTGCCGCAGCTCCCTCCGCTCGAAGACGGAGCCCGTGTGGCTGCGGGAGCTCGCCTGTCGCTGGCGCTCAGTAATCTTCAGTTCGGCAATGCGCTGCCACAGCTCCCGCCTGAATTGGCCGGAACTTTGCGGCATTACCAGATGGATGGTGTACGATTTCTGCTCAATGTGACCGAGGCCGGGTTCGGTGCCTGCCTTGCGGATGATATGGGCTTGGGGAAAACCCTTCAGGTCATCAGTTGGCTGGTTCATTTGGCGCAGTCGGACATATTGGGTGAGGGAAGAGGGGCTGCTCTTATCGTGACCCCGGCCTCGTTGCTGACCAACTGGCAGGAGGAACTGCGGCGATTTGCTCCGCAGCTCAGGGTGGTGCTGCTGCACCCCTATGCTCTTAACCGACAGGACTCCGACTACCTGCGTACTAATCCTGAATGGCTGATGCGCCGCGCACATGTCGCGCTTACCACCTACGGTATTGCCACGCGCAATGAATTATTCGCGCGCTGCTCATATCCCGCTCTGGTGCTGGACGAGGCGCAGGCGGTGAAAAATGCGGACTCACAGCGTACGCGTGCCATTTGTCGTCTGAGCAGTCCTCGGCGCGTAGCGCTGACGGGTACTCCGGTGGAGAACTCCCTCTCGGAGTTGCGCAGTTTGTTTGAGTTCCTGAACCCGGGATTGCTGGGGACGGAAAAAGAATTTCATGCTTTGGTGCAGGGGATGGGGTGTGACTACACACCCTTGCGCCGTTTGGTGCGGCCCTTTATGTTGCGCCGTTTGAAGAGTGACCCCTCTTTGCTGCCGGAGTTGCCTCCCAAGACGGAAATGCCGGCCTTTTGTCTGCTCACGCCGGAGCAGGCTCGCCTCTATTCCCGAGAGGTGGAAAATCTGCGAGCGGTCGTGGCTGAGCCCGACCCGCAAACGCGATTGACATTGGTTCTGCCTATTCTCGGGCGACTGAAGCAGATTTGTAACCACCCGGCTCAGTATTGCGGTGAGAGTTGGTTTGAGCCGACGGCGAGCGGGAAGTTTGAGCGTTTGGGGCAATTGGCTCGTCAGATTGCGGCGGCAGGGGATTGCTGCTTGGTGTTTACGCAGTACCGCAGTATGATTGAGCCCTTGCATGAGTACCTGACGGAGATTTTCGGCGCGCCCGGGCTCAGCTTGCACGGCGGCACACCCATTGCGGAGCGGCAGCGATTGGTGAGCCGGTTTCAGGCGGTAGGCGGTCCTCGCTTCTTCGTTCTTTCGCTCAAGGCGGCCGGCACCGGGCTTACCCTCACCCGGGCCCGGCATGTTATCCATTTTGACCGCTGGTGGAACCCCGCGGTTGAAAATCAGGCCAGCGACCGCGCTTACCGTATGGGGCAGCAGCAGCCGGTCATCGTTCATCCCCTTATCTGTCGCGGTACGATTGAGGAAAATATCCACAACATGCTCATGCGCAAGAGCGCTATGGCGGAGCAATTGCTCGCCGGCGGGCTCGAAAAACTCCTGTTGCACCTCAGCGCCGAGGAACTGATGGCTTGCGTGGATGGCGCTGCTCAGGTCTGAGATTTATTGGCGGCAAAGAAAGTAAAATCCGACCCCGGCCAGCAGGCCGATAAATAAACTCCAAAAATGGACTTTTTCGTCGCACAGGTGCCAGTAGTAGCGCTTAATGATAAGTCCGCGCACGACCTGCCAGATGAAGAAAAGTCCCATCATCAGGCCGCTCATAAGCTCGAAGATATCGTGGAGCCATGCAGCCAGCAGAACCAGCCCTATGCCAAGCAGCAGCACATAGCAACCCTTCTCCCAGAGCTGTCGGCTCCTGCTGTCGTCATCAGGTAATTTGAAGGACTCCGGGCTCATCTTTTGCCGGTTGTGGCAGATTTGTGCGCATCGGTCAGTCGCCGGCGGTTTTCGTAGCGTTCGCGGGTAACCTGTTCCTCGGTGGCACCGAGTGAGCGCAGGGTGTGAGAGGCCATGGAGAGCGCGGCTTCTTCCTCGCCCGAGAAGACGGTTTCGGCTCCTTGTGAGCGCAGGAGTCGGGCGTTGCGGATGTAAGTGGTATTGGCCATGACGACGATGTGGGGATTGAGTCCGCGGGCACTTTCGGCAATCTCATGAGCGGGAGCCGCTGCGGTGGTGATGATGATGGCTTTTGCCTTTTCAGCACCGGCCATTTGAAGGATGCTGCGCAGACGGGCATCGCCGTGCAGGACGGGCATGCCTTGCTTTGCCAGACGGTTAACGGTGTCGATATTCATTTCCAGAACGACGACTTCCAGGTCGTACTTGCGCAGGATGTCGCTCATGATTTCACCGCAGGGTCCGTAACCTACCAGCAGAATGCGGTGGTGCTCATCACTCGGGGGCGGTACATTGCTGACGACGTTTTTCTTAGCCCCTATGCCGCGTTTTTCCAAGCGGTCGGCGATGACGGGGACGAAGCGGTAGAGGGCGGCGTTGAGGGTGATGGTGATGATGGCCACACCGGTAATGACGTTGGCGGCATAGCCCGGCAGGATGTGGTACCGGGTGGCAATCAGCGTGGCCAGAATGAAGGAAAACTCACCGATTTGGGAGAGCGAGGCTGCGGTCTTGAGCGACATGCGGAGGGGCTTGCCCAGCAGGCGTATGACGATGTAGGCCGTGATAGGCTTCACCAGCATGGCCACGCCGCAGGTCGCAAGTGTCAGCGGCCAGTAGTCCAGCATCCCCATGAAGTCAAATCCCATGCCGACCGATACAAAGAAGAGCACGGCAAAGGCATCTTTCATCGGCAGAGCATCACTCGCTGCTCGGCTGGCAAAGCGGCTTTGGCCCAGCACCATGCCCGAGAGGAAGGCTCCGAACTCCATGCTCGCATCGAACCCTCTGGCAGCCAGCACGGCAAAGCCCAGAGCAAAGACCAGCACCGCCAGCGTGAAGAGCTCGCTAGAGGCGCTGCGCGAGACGTAGGTGAGAACTTTTTTCATCACCTTGCGACCCAGGAAGGCAATGCAGAGCACCAGCAAGGTCAGTTTAATGCCGGCGCTGCCGATGGCCGGACCGAGTTCTTTGCCGCTGATGATGACCGGCAGCAGTACCAGCATGAGAATGGTGAAGATATCTTCCACCACGAGCCAGCCTACGGCTGTGTGGCCGGTGGGGGTTTGTAACAGGCGGTTATCGCCCAGCACGCGAGTGAGCACAACCGTACTGCTCACGCAGATGCACAGCCCGAACATCACGCTGTTGAGCCAGCTTTGCTCGCCGCCGAGGAAGTGGAAGATGATTGCTCCCGCTCCGGTGCATGCTCCCATGCAGATGAGCGCTCCGGGTACGGCAACTTTTTGTACGGCAATGAGGTCTTTGATGTGGAACTGCAAGCCCACACCGAAGAGCAGAAGTACCACCCCGAGGTGGGAGAAATCCTCTACGATGTGGCTGTCAACCGGTTCTCCCCACCAAGGTTGTGCTGCCAGCATGCCGGCAATCAGGTAGCCGATAAGGGGCGAAAGTTTGAGCTTATGGGCAATGATGCCCAGTACGAGAGCCAGAGTAAGTCCGATGACGAGAGCGTGTATCATGGTTGCGAGCGTCGCATGTGCTGTCTGACGGCGCAGTTGCTACTTTATCACTTTTCTCTGTCTTTTGGCAAGCCGGAAGTATGCCGTATGGATGTAAAAAGGCTGGATTTTGTTTCGGTTATGCGTTACAATGCCGGGCATGAGCGATATTGAGTGGAATAGCGTGACTGTCAGCGATGAGGAAAAACCGCAGGTGAGCATGGAGGAGCTGCGTGAATTGGCTGCTGACCTCGACCCCGATGACTTTGATGAGCCCGTGCAGGAATTCCTGGATGAACTCATGCAGGCGGAGGATGTCAGCGACTTGCAGAAGGCGGCCACTCTACTGTTGCAGGATGAAATTGATTTTTCGCCGGAACTGGCGGAGATGGGGATTGAGCCTGACAGGGGATTGATTACCCTGCTGATTGCCACGGGGGCTGATGTGAATGCGCTCAATGCTTACGGTCAGGCTCCGCTGCACTTAGCGGCTCAGTATGGCTATGCGCCGATTGCGGAGATGTTGCTGGCGGCCGGAGCCAAGGTGACGGTGCGCAATCATGCCGGGAAGTTTGCTGCTGATTTGACGGACGATGCTGAGCTGAAAGCCCGACTGTCGCCTCCCTCATTCTTCGATGAGGACATGCAGTTGCCGCCGGAAATTGAGGATGCCGATTATGTGCCTCCTCATGATGAGGAGTGCGGTTGCGGCTGTCACCACGAGCACGGTGATGGTGAGTGCTGTTGCGGCCATGAGCACGGCGGGGAACACGAGTGCCGTTGCGGACACTGAGTGAGCTGTTTAATTTTTGCGCTGAGCGGGCTTGCGGCGTTTTTTCTGCTGCTTTTGTTGGCGGCGGAGGTCAGCCGGGGAGGGACGTCGGATGATAATCTCTCCTTCTTTTGCCATGTCGGCTCTGTCGCGTGCTACCTGTTCAAAGTACTCGGGGTCGGTCATCCAGATGTAGCGACTGTAAGCCTCGGCCTCTTCTTCCCGTGCCTTACGAAGTTGGTACTCCGTGTGTTCTTTCTGTTGATGGAGCCGTTGCAGTTCGAGCATGGGGGGCAACATGAGCATGGTGCCCAGGAAGGCCACTAAGCCGAGGAAGATGAGAGCCGACACTCCCAGTACGTGCCGTATGCCCTTGGAGCGTTGATCGCGGATGTTGTCCAGCTCTTCCAGTGTGTGGTATGAGCGGCGCAGGAAAGGTAGTTTAATGGCCATGCTGTGCGGCGGCGGTCGGGGTTAGTGAGCGTTGCGCTCGGCAAAGGGGACAAAGCGCCCGCGGCGGGCCAGTACAACCGTGTGCATGCGCAGTTGCTTGCCCTTGGAGGATGCCGGAACCGGGGTGGTGCTGACCTCAAAGCCGGCGCGCATGAGTGTGCTCTCCAGACGTTTGTCGCGGCGGGCCACGGTGATGGCCAGCAGACTGCCGCCTTTCAGGGCGTTGAAGTAGGCTTGGGCATCTCCCAAGCTCAGCTCACAGCGAGCATGAACATGGCGCAGCAGGATGGCATGCAGTGAGCCGGTGCGCTTGCGGCACAGCGTGGCGGCATCCGCCACCTCGGCGCTCACTCGTTTGTCCTGCCATACATCCTTGTTGGCGCCGTGTTGGCGGTTCCAGTCAATGATGGCTGCCACCGGTTCGGCTACAATGAACTTAGCTTTTTCGCGCGGCAGGCATTCCATGGCCTTGGCCAGCCCATAGCCGAGCCCCAGACCGGCAATCATGATGCAGGGTTGCGTGGCACGTGTGATGGGGGATGTTGCAATTTCGGCCATGGAGTCTTCGCTGCCATGAGTGAAAGAGCTTGCACAGGGCAGTCCGTCGTGCTGCAGGGAGAGCTCACCGTCGCGTTCCCACAGCTCCCACACGCTGCCGTCTTCCATCTTCTGTTCGCCTAATTTGGTCAGGGGCTTCATGCAGCCTATTGTAGCAGAATGTACAGTTGTTTGGCAAGCGCGTAATGTGTAATTCCTCTTACCGGCTCCGTTAATTATCTTTTTAGAGCTGACTTTGAGATTTATGCTTGACTTTGCTCCAACTATCGGTTAACGTAGACACAGAAAAAGTCATGAAAGACCGTCGAATCGTAATTACTGGCATGGGTGCTCTGTCTCCTCTCGGCAACAGCGTGGAGGAGACTTGGGCAGGTATGAAGGCGGGCCGTTCCGGCATCACCACGATTGAGAGTATCGACACTTCGCTCTTTCCTGTTCATATCGGTGGTGAGGTGAAGGGGCTGGATGCTACTCCCTATTTCAAAAAAGACCCCAAGGCTGTTCGCCGTTGTGACCGCTTTGAGCAGCTTGCTATGGCCGCTACCGGTATGGCTATGGAGAACGCCGGGCTCGACCCCGAGAAGCTCGACAAGAACCGCGTGGGTGTGATGATTGGCTCCGGTATCGGTGGTCTGGGTATTCACAGCGCCAACTGCGAGACTCTTGTGACTTCCGGTCCCCGTCGTGTATCGCCCTTCTGCATTCCGTACATGATTACGAACATGGCCTCCGGCATGGTGAGCATTGAGTATGGTTTCGGCGGTCCGAATATGAGTATTTCCACGGCCTGCGCCACTTCCAATCACTCTATCGGTGAGGCTTGGCGCATTATGAAGTTCGGCGATGCTGACGTGATGATCTGCGGTGGTGCCGAGGCTACCATTCTTCCGATTGGCATTACCGGTTTCGCCAACATGAAGGCTCTTTCCACCCGCAATGATGACCCTGCAACCGCCTCCCGCCCCTACGATATTGATCGCGACGGTTTCGTGATGAGTGAGGGTGCCGGCATCATCATTCTGGAGACTTTGGAGCACGCTAAGGCTCGCGGTGCCCGCATTCTGGCTGAGCTTGTGGGCTATGGCCTGAGTGCCGACGCCTACCACCTCACTTCCCCCATGCCTGAGGGTGAGGGTGCCAGCCGCTGCATGGAGATGGCTTTGGAGCACGCCGGTCTTAAGCCCGAGGATGTGGACTATGTGAACACTCACGGCACCTCCACCACTCTGGGTGATATTTGCGAGACCAAGGCCATTAAGCGTACTTTCGGTGACTATGCCAAGAATGGTCTGGTGGTAAGCTCCACCAAGTCCATGACCGGCCACCTTCTGGGTGCAGCCGGCGGCATTGAGCTGCTGGCCTGCGTGATGGCCATTCAGGATAATTTCATTCCGCCGACCATCAACGTGTTCAATCAGGACCCTGAGTGTGACCTCGATGTCTGTCCGAATGTGGGTCGCGAGAAGAAGGTGGATGTTGCGCTGAGCAACTCCTTCGGCTTCGGCGGTCACAACGCTTCGCTCGTCGTGAAGCGCTTTGTGGACTGAAGAACCGAATCATCCGATTTGCGGTAAACTTTCAGAGGGCGGCGGTCGGGGGATGAACCCTGCCGCCGCTCTTGTATGAACAGATGAAAGAAGTTCTCAGCAAGTTGTTGCAAGTTGTTCGCCGTTGTGCGGCGGCGCTGCGCCTGCCGGCCGGCATGACATCATTGGATATGTTGTTGCTGCGCTGGGTCGGCCTGAGTGTGCCGGTACTGCTGGTGGTGATGGTGCTGCTGCTGACCAATGGTCTGGAGTGGGCCGATGAGGCACAGTTGTACCTGATATGCGATGCTCCGTTTTATCTGGAGGCCGAGGCGGCGCAGAATGTTGTACCCGGGCCGGTAGGGATGTTTGCCCTCTGTGCGATTGTCACCTTGTATTTATCGCTGGTGTTGCTGAGAGAGCCGACGGTTGTCGGTCGGTTGCAGATGGTGGTACCGGCGCTGGTGGCGGCATTGCTGCCCGGCTTGCTCTGTGTGCTGTGGGATTGTGTGTTCCCGGTGGCGCCGCTCGTGTTGTGCGTGCTGCTGACATGGGGGCTGACGTGGGTGCCGTTTTATAATAGCCGGAAGTCATGAAAGCGCAGGATTATCCGCGACAGGTACAGGAACTGATAGCTCGCCTCAAGCGCATGCCGGGGGTGGGCAGTCGTGGTGCGGAGCGCCATGCCTTGTGGTTTCTGCAGCACGGCAGGAACGACGCTCGAGCTCTGGCCGAGGCTCTGTTGGCCGCTGCTGATGAGGTGGGCTCCTGTCCTCAGTGCGGTTTCTTTTCGCAGAAGGGGGAACTGTGTACTGCTTGCAGCGACCCGGCTCGTGATGGCGCATTGCTTTGTGTGGTGGAGCAGCCCACGGATGTGCTGCCCATTGAGCGCTGCGGAACATTCCGAGGCTTGTACCATTGTTTAGGTGGCAAGATTTCCCCGTTGGATGGAGTGCTGCCGGAGGATTTGTCGGTGGCTCAGTTGTTGGAGCGAGTGAAGAAGGCCCCCGGATGTGAAGTTATTTTGGCAGTGGGGAGCGATGTGGAGGGCGAGACGACGGCTCTTTATCTGGCGGAGCAACTGGCGCAGTCAGATTGTCGGGTGAGCCGTTTGGCGCAGGGTATGCCGGCCGGAGCCGGTCTGGGGCAGGCCGATGCTGTGACTCTCATGCGTGCTCTGGAGGGGAGAAAGGGACTTTGATTTATCGTTGACGGGAGCTGTTCGGATGGCTGAACAGGTGGAGATATAGCTTGCAGTTTGCTGCCGTTAGGTGCAGAACTGTGGGGTATGAGTACAAGCGTTGCAGATGAAATAGCCGCTGTTCCGGCAGCAGCGGGGTGTAGGCGTATGTATGCCCGAACGGAACAGGCGCTCAGCCCGGTGCCTGAGGCTTTGCAACAGCGAGAGGAATTGCGCTGTATCGGTATGCAGAGTGATGAGGGAGCGGCCTTCGCGGCTGCCGGTGAGGCCCAACTGACCGGGCAGTTGACCCTGTGCTGTGGTAGCGGCGGATGGGGAAATTGGCAGATGTGCGGCGGATTGTACGAGGCGCATTACTCTGCTTCGCCGTTGGTGGCGCTGGCTCCGCATGTGCCCGCAAGCACCATGGGAAGCAGGTATTTTCAGGAGTCGCGTCCGGAATGGGGGCTGCGTGATTGTACGTCGTATTGCGAAATGGCTTATGAACCCGGTCAGGCGGTGCGGAGTGTAGCCGAGGCGATTAGGGTGGCATGTTCGCAACGGACGACGGCAGCCGTGGTGCTCCCTTCCGATGTCATGAATTGTCCGGCAAGCTGTGAGACGGAGTTTCCCTACTTCCCGAGCATGTCTGCACGGGCAACGGCTGAGCCGAGTATGAGCGAGGTGGCCCGTCTGGCGGAATTGTTGAACAGGAGCCGTAAGGTGGTATTTCTCTGCGGGCGTGGCTGTGAAGGTGCCCACGATATTCTGACGGAGTTGGCTCAGCGGCTCTGTGCGCCCATCGCCTACACTCTGCGCGGTAAGGATATTATGGAGAAAGACAATCCCTGTGCTGTGGGGATGATTGGTTTGTTGGGCTGGGGAGATGCTCCGGCTGCGGTGCAGGTGGCGGATTTGCTGGTGCTGTGGGGAACGGATTTTCCTTATGGCTGCTTTTTGCCGGAACATGGTCAGGTTGCGCAGGTTGATATCGACGGCGCGGCGCCCGGGCGGCGGGTGCGCCTGTGCCATGCGGTGCAGGGTGATGTGGCCCGTACGGCAAGTTTGCTACTGCCCTTGCTGCGGGGGCACCGTTCCGATGAGTTTCTTGCACGCTCGCTTATGCGGCACGGCAAGGCGCTCGTTGCGTTGGAACGTTCGTTGCGCGAGCAGGATGAGAGGGCTCCCATTCGCCCGGAGTATCTCACGCGTATCCTGAGCAGTCATGCCGAGCCCGATGCTGTTTTTACCATTGACATCGGGCCGCCCGTTATATGGGCCGCCCGGTATCTTCAGGCCTTCGGTAAGCGCCGGCTCATCGGTTCGTTCAAATATGGTGCAACGGGTTGTGCACTTGCCATGGCCATCGGGTGCAAGGCGGCATCGCCCTCGCGGCAGGTCATTGCCCTTTGTGCGGCCGAGAGTTTCAATCGTCAGCTCGGTGAGTTGCTTACGCTGGCGAGAGAGGGGCTCAGCGTGAAAGTTGTGGTGTACAATGTCTCCTCACCGCATGTCGTGAACATGCCGGGGAGTGCCTCTTCTTCCGTCGTTGCTGATTTGACGATGGTGGCCCGAGGGTTGGGGATTGAGGCTGAGCGGGCGGAGCAGGTGGGCGGTGTGATGGCTGCCGTGCGCCGTTGTCTGGCGGCACAGGGGCCGTTCCTTCTTGATGTGCAACTCGATCGGCACGCCTTGGCACAGCCGCCGGGCTCGGACCTGCTGCGAACTATTCGCCACCTCAGCGATAAGGAATCCTGTAACTCTCGCTGCGAACTCGATACCGTTAAGCGCCTGCTCTTCGGCAACAGTCATTTTTATAGCTGAGTGCGCTGCGGCGGGTCAGATGTACTTGCGGTCGCGGAAAATGTGAGCTTTTATCGGGTCGGCCGCAGCAAGGTGGGTGAAACCGATGGCCAGCGCATCGGCCGCGTCGGGGGCGGGAGTCTCGGTCAGTTGCAGCATAGCTCTCATCATGAAGGCAACCTGCTGTTTGCCGGCGGCACCTCTGCCGACGGTAGCCAGCTTAACGCAGGTGGGAGGGTACTCCATGATGGGCAGGTCATAGCGGGCTGCCGCCAGCACCGTGGCCGCTCTCGCCGAGCCCATGGTGATGGCGGTGCGGTGGGATTGTACATAGATGATGGCCTCGATGGCCAGTTCATCGGGCTGCCATTGTTCTATCAGCGAGCAGACTTTCTCGTGAATGGCCAGCAGACAGCGGCTCTGCGGTAATTTTTGCGGTAGTGACAAGGTGCCGTAGTCCAGTGCAACGGCACGGCGATGGTCGCCGTCCAGCACCGCATAGCCGGTGTTGCGGATGGCCGGGTCTATGGATATCACGCGCATCGGGGCGGTTGAATGACGGCTTGTTTACGTTCAGTCCTGCTGAGGATTGACGTAGCCGCAGTAGCTCCAGAGCGTGGGGTCGAGCTCGGCCCGTGCTGCCTCGGCCAGAGCGCGGGCCTGCTCCGGGGTTTCGGTCAGGGCGAAGAGGGTGGAACCGCTGCCGCACATGAGAGCGGCTCGCACACCGGGTTGCCCCAACATCCACATCTTCATGAAGCCCAGGATGGGGAACTTGGTGAAGACCGCACGCTCCAGCTCATTGACCAGTTTGATGCCGTCAACCATCTGGGCATTGTAATTCACTCCCTTGATGCGGTGAGCTCCGTGCAGCAGTTTGTACGCACTCGGGGTCGATACCGCAAACTGCGGCTTGAGCAGAACGATGGGGCTGCTCCACTCCTTCAGTTCGGGAACAGGTGTGACAATTTCACCGCGGCCGGTGCAGCGGCTGATGACGGGGTCGAGGAAGAAGGGTACGTCGCTGCCGAGGGCTGCGGCCATGCTTTGCAGTTCCTCGGGGCTGTAATTCGTGCCGATGATGTCATTGCAGGCCTTCAGCGTGATGGCACCGTCTGCCGAGCCGCCGCCCAGCCCTGCACCGTGGGGGATATTTTTGGTGAGGGTGATGCGCTGCTTGGCCTTGCGGCCGTAGGCCTTTTCGAACTCGCGCACGGCTTTGACCACAAGGTTACTCTCGTCAGTGGGAACTCCGGGGGTGTCGCACAGCAGGGTGGTGGTGCGCGAGTTGTGGAAATCCAGACGGTCCGTCAGGTCGAGCCGTGCCATGAGGATGTCTACATTATGGTAGCCATCTTCGCGCTTGCCCAGTACCCGCAGGGAGAGATTGATTTTCGCCGGTGCCGTGTAGGTCGTCATGCCTTTAGTCTACACGAAAAGCCACGTTGCGTCAACAGCTCCTCTGCTCCCTTACCCACAAAATGACGTACACATCGGCAGATTTTTGCGAAAAAATGCAGAAAAATGAAGATTTTTGTCAGATTAGGCTTGCAAATGGGTGCCGGGCGGTATATCCTCCGCTATGGCAGAAATTCAGCTTGGACTTACATTTGACGACGTGCTCCTGCTTCCTTGCCTGAGCACCATTCTTCCCGGCGAGGCCGACCCCTGTTCTCAACTTTGCGCGGATTTCCCGCTCCGCCTGCCCATTCTCTCCGCTCCCATGGACACGGTGACGGAGGTAGACATGGCCATCGCCATGGCTCGTGAGGGTGGTCTGGGTGTCATTCACCGTAATAACCGCATCGACGACCAGGCCGCTATGGTGGCTAAGGTGAAGCGTTTTGAAAACGCCGTTATCACCAAGCCCCTGACCGTAACGAGCGACATGAGCCTGAGCCGCGTGAAGGGCATCATGCTCGACCACGGCTTCTCCGGTCTGCCCGTTGTGACCGAGGGTAACGTGCTGGTCGGCATCATCACCGGTCGCGACATGCGAGTGGTCGACGGTCATGACCTCGACAAGCTCACCGTTGCCGATGTGATGACCCCCATGAGCCGCCTGATTACCGGCACTCCTTCCACCACTCAGGAAGAGGCTCGCAAGATTCTTTACTCCAACCGCATCGAAAAACTCCCGCTCGTTGATGACAAGGGCTGTCTGGTCGGTCTGATTACCGACACCGATATTCGCAAGCGCGAGGCATTCCAAGAGTCCACCAAGGACGAGTTGGGTCGCCTGCGCTGCGGTGCTGCCGTCGGTCCGGGCCCTGAGTTCATGGCTCGCGCACAGGCCGTTGTTGATGCCGGGGCCGATGCCCTTTTCATCGATGCCGCCACCGGCCACACCAGCCGAGTGCTGCACGTCATCGAGAAGCTGCGTGAGCTCGGCAAGCCGGTTGTAGCCGGTAACGTGGTCACTCAGGACGGCGCTCGCGATCTTATCTCCGCCGGTGCCAGCGCCATTAAGGTAGGTGTGGGCCCCGGTTCCATCTGCACCACCCGCATCATCTCCGGTGTGGGCATGCCCCAGTTCTCCGCCATTCAGGAGGTGGCCAAGGTGGCACGTCCTGCCGGCGTGACCGTGATTGCCGACGGCGGCATCCGTTACTCCGGCGATGCCGTGAAGGCTCTTGCTGCCGGTGCCGACCTCATCATGATGGGCGGTATGCTTGCCGGCTGTGAGGAAAGCCCCGGTGCTGTCGTGCACTACCAGGGACGTAACTTCAAGACCTACCGCGGCATGGGCTCTCTCGGGGCCATGCGTGCCGGCTCCGGCGACCGCTACGGTCAGAACGGCAGCGGCAAGCTCGTGGCGGAAGGTGTGGAGGCTCGCGTGCCTTACAAGGGCATGTTGGCTGACGTTATCTTCCAGCTCGTGGGCGGTCTGCGCTCCGGTATGGGCTACCTCGGTGCCAAGAGCCTGGATGAGCTGCGCGAGCACGCTCGCTTTGTGCGCATCACCGCCGGCGGCTTGCAGGAGAGCCACCCGCATGACGTTACCATCACGCAGGACCCCGGCAATTACAGCCGTTAATCCCGCCGATGGTACTTCCTTTTTTCCGGCCCTGCCATCGTTCCCGATGGCAGGGCTTTCTACTTGTTCGGAACTTTTTCTTGTTTTCTGAGGAAATCATGATATTCTGATAGGAGACAGTTCGATTGATAATTAAACGACATGATAAAGCGATTGGTGTATATGCTGTTGGTGATGGTGCTGCCGGTGACGGCGGCACCGGAGAAGGCTCCCCGTGAACTGGAGGGCGGTTGGGTCTATGCCTGGGGTGATGAGTTTAACGGGACGAAGCTCAATACGAAGAAATGGGCTTATGAGCTGGGGGTGGTGCGCAATCCCGGCGCATCGCAGGCCTACACGAAGGATTGTGTGCGGGTGAAAAACGGCAAGTTGCAGTTGATTTCACGCGCGAAGCCTACTCCGAATTGTCATTATAAAGAGGGGTCGTCGCGGTGGACGGAGAAGATAAAGACTCAGCCATTTGCCAGCGGTTCCGTGACGACGCGAGGTGTCAAGCATTTCGAGGCTCCGGGACGATTGGAGTTTCGTGCTCGTGTGCCGAAGGGTAAGGGTGTGTGGCCGGCTATTTGGACCATGCATGTGAATGATTACGGCTGGCCGGCGAATGGTGAGATTGATATTCTGGAGCATATTTCTCAGGAGCCGGAGACTTGTTAATCTATTTTCCGGTGGGGGAGGAACGGAGGTAATCAGGAGCAGAAGGTGGTGCGTACCCGCCGATTTAAGGATTATAGCAAGAAGTTCCACACTTATGTTCTGGAGTGGGATGAGGAGATGATGCGCATACTCATCGACGATGAGGAGGTTGGGCGTGTGAAGATTGCAGATGCCAATTACCCCAACGGCGATAATCCTCTGCGCACTCCCTGCTACATTATTATGAACACCGCCATCGGCGGTCATGGTACTTGGCCGGAGATGGCCGACCCCAAAGATTACCCCGTGAAGTTCGAGATTGATTACGTTCGTTACTACACGAAGAAGTAGGGTTTATTCTTCAACGTGGAAAGTGGATTGAGCACTGTGCTCCGGTGTGACGGCTCGCAGGGTGTGGGTGCCGGGGCGCAGGATGACGTACCACTTGCCGTTGCGCTGTATGGTGCGCAGTGTGTCGCTGTGCCATGTGGTGGCGGCAGGTGGTAGGGTGGAGCGCAGTTCTGCCATGCGCCCGCCGTGCGGGAGTGTGGGGTCGATGGTCAGGGTGGTGCCGGGCGCAGGGATGAGGATGGCCGGACGGCGGTCGGAGGGGGCCGTTGCGGCTAAAGTGTAAAGATGGTTCATGCCGGAGTGTTTGTACCACTCTGTGTAGCGGGAGTCGAGGACGACCCGGCCTTGTTCGTCGTAGTCGGCAGCGGGGAAGGAGGTCAGATTTTCGGGGGTGGCCAGTTCGGTGGTGCGGCAATCCTGCGGGGTATGCTCGGTAGCGGGGGTACCGGTGCGGGTGTCGATGGTGATGGCGGTCAGACCTTCGGGTTGTTCCGGGAAGGAGGCGGGCTGTCGGCGATGCAGTTCTTTCATGACGCGGTGAAAGATGGGGCCGGCTCCGCTTATGCCGGAGATGTGGTACATGGGTGAGTTGTCGAAGTTGCCTACCCATACGCCGACGGTATATTCGGCGGTGAAGCCCAGGCACCAGTTATCGCGGTAGTTGGAGGAGGTGCCGGTCTTGGCCGCAACTCGGTAGGGAAAACTCAGGGCCGGTGCCGGACCGAAGGTGGCAGCGCGTGCCGCTCGGTCGGAGAGGATGTGGGCAATGCGGTAGCTGTCGCGGGGCGGTAGGAGCTGCTGCGCTGTGGCGGGGGTGAGCGGTAGGCGGAATTGCAGCGGCAGGTGACTGCCGTTGCGTGCCAGTGTGCTGTAGGCGCTTACCAGTTCTGTGAGGGTGACGTGAGCATTGCCGATGGCGAGTCCCAGTCCGTACTCGGCCTTGTCGCCCGATATGGTGAACCCGAGGGAGCGCAGGAGCGATATTTGGCGTTCTACGCCGCCGTAGCGGTTGAGGGCCTCCATGGCGGGGATGTTTTGTGAGCAGGCCAGAGCCTGACGCATGGTGATGGGACCGAGATATTTGTCGTTGTAGTTGCCCGGTGCCTGTATGCCGTCCGGGCTGCGGTAGAGCGTGGGTACATCAGCCAGAATGGTGCCGGGCCATGCGCCGTTCCCCAGTGCCATGAGGTAGACGAAGGGCTTGAGCGTGCTGCCGGCGGAGCGGGGGGTGCGAAGGCCGTTGAGTGCTCCGCCGCGCCGACTGTCGGGGAAGGCCGCAGGCAGGGCTACCAGTACTTCGCCGCTGCGGTTGTCGGTTACGAGTATTGCGGCTTGTGAGACGTTGTGTTGATGTAGCCGGCGAACTTCCTCCCGGACGATTTGTGTGCAGCGGCGCTGGAGCTCGGCATCGATGGTCAGGGTGCCGCCGTAGCGGGTGATGGGGGGAGCCGAGATGGTATGAGCGCTTGCGCCGAGTTCTTCCGGGGTGGGGTGGCCGAGTTGTTGCAGGATGTGGTTGCGGCGTTGCAGGGCTGCCTGCGGGTGCTGAAGGGGATTGAGTCGTGAGGGAGCCTTGACCAGTGCTGCCAGAAGGGCGGCCTCGGGGTGGTTCAGTTCGTTCGCGGGCTTGCCGAAGTAAAAGCGGGCGGCGCAGGCCGCTCCCCGACAAAGGTTGCTGAAGTCGGCGCGATTAAGGTAGGCAAGCAGCAGCTCATGCTTGCTGTGGCTCATTTCGAGGCGGCGGGCCTGCAGCGCCTCGCGGATTTTACTTGTCCAGTTGCGGGCTGCGGGTGGGGAGTAAAGTTTGGCCACCTGCATGGAGATGGTGCTTGCGCCGCTGTGGCTGCTGCCGTTGAGGCGATGGATGAGAGCTCGTGCCACTGCCGGGAAGTCGATGCCGCCGTGGTGGTAGAAGCGTTTATCCTCGGCGGCTACGAGAGCTTGTGCCAGCGGGGCGGGGACTTCCGTTAAGGGGTGGCAGCGGTAGCCGTCCTTCCCGGTAACAAAGCCCAGCCATTCCCCGTGTCGGTCATAGACTGCCGTGCTTGGCGGAGGGGTGATGTTCGGTTTGCTCACGCAGAAAGGGAGCAGGTAATAAGCCACCGCAGCTCCTCCTATCAGAGTAGCTGCGGTGCTGAGAACGATTTTGAGCGGGCGCTTCACCGAGGTGATATTTCAAAGTGCTGCGGAACGCTCAGTCCGTGAACTTCGGGGTTGTACATCAGCTCCGCCGTTGCTGCCGGGGCAGTCACGCGACCGCTGCGCACCACGCGGGCTACATAGCTGCTTTCCAGTCCGTTGGGGCCGATGTGGTTTGCAAACAGGCGTACGCGGTCTTTGAGGAACTCCTTGTTGTTGATTCCGACGGCAAACCACCACCAGTCGCGGGAGCTCTGAGTGTTGATGCCGGCGGGCAGTGCCTGCGAGCTCAGCTCGGGGTTGACGGCCTCGAAACCGGCGGGCAGACGATCTTCCAGCACGAGATAACGCATGGGCTGCTCCTTGTTGGTCAGCTTAACCGAGAGGTTGATCTTGACGATGTCGCCGACCTTGAAGGTGGAGGTGGGCTTCCAGCTTCCGTCGGGCTGAAGTTGCTCGTAGTGGCGCGCAACGGATATTCCCTTGTCGATGGCCTGCTCCGGTTGTGCGGTGCGGAGGTAACCCTCCGTCCGGCCGGAAACGTAGACCGTGTTTTTGCCGGCGGTGTATGTAGTGGTGTCGCCGATGTTTGTGCTGACATTCAGGGGCTTGTCGGTGCTTACGGCTACGCCGTTGATGGTGATGTGAAGTGATTTGAGCCCTTTGTTGCGGCAGTACATATCAACCGCGAGTATCATCCATGCATTGCGCCAGGTGGAGTAGCGACCGGGGGAGTTCTGTATGCAACGGCGCAGGCGCGTGATGGTTACCGGCGAGTCTGCCGCAAAACGAGCAGCGAAGAGCGCCTGAAGGGTTGCGAGCGGCGGCAGGTGGTAATTTTCGAATACGACGCTGCGCTTGTCGGCATTGGCGCGCTTGATCAGTTCCGCTGCCTGCGGGTGCCCGATGGAGCCGGCGCAGTAGGCCAGAACCCAGTTTTCCTGAGGTGATGTGGCAAGGCGTTCTTTGTTGATGCGGTTGAGAACCATATCGAAGAGCGTTTTATCGAGCTTGTCGCAGAGGGCCAGCACGAGAAGTCCGAGGTAGGGCTCGGTGTTTTTCTCTAAGATGCTGGTTTTCAGGACGTAGAAGTCGCTGAAGCAATATTCGCCCATCAGGTGCGATATCAGAACGGCGTAGGCGGAGAATGCTGTGGGGGTGCTGTCGTCGTCCCAGTAGCGGTACTTAGCCGGACCGAGCTTGCGCTGTTGCAGTTTTCTCTTCACTTCTGCCAGAATGGCGGCAGAATCTTTGTCCTTGGGGTAGTTCAGACCGAGGGCATGTTGCAGGTTCTCCCGCAATATCCACGGCAGAGCGGTGGAGCAGAGCTGCTCCGTGCAGCCGTAGGGGTAGGTGAAGAGGTAGTTGAGCTGTTCGCTCATACCAATCAGCGGAGAGGGTGAGAATGTCAGCTCTGCCGGAGTGCCGTTGCGGTAGGCGCGCTGCAACCAGTTGTTCAGGTTTGCGGAGCGATTGCCCGGCAGTTCGGTGAAGATAATTTCACGCAGGAACGGGGTGGGCGGTACGGCTTGGAAGCTCAGTTCCACGGCATCTTTCACGCGGCGGAGTTGAGCGTTCTGCTCGGCACCTTCGGCTTGGATGCTCCATTGCAACTTCACGGGACCGGTTTCTTTCACTTTGATGGGGAAGTGGATGGTGGCGGGCTCGTTGCTGCTGAGGGTGACGGTTTGGGTGGTGGTGGGCAGCTCAACATTGCTGCCGCTCATGCTGACCCGCCAGGTGACGGCCTTGTCGGTGTAGCCGGTCGGCATGTCGTCGGGCAGCATGCTCACGGTCACGGGGAGGTCGAGCTCATCGCCCTCGGTTGCGCTCATGGGGGCAATGGGTTCGAGCATGATGGGTTTCTTCACCGTATATTGAGCTTGTCCTGCACCGAATTTGTCACCGGCGCTTGCAACGGCCATCAGGCGGTAGCGGGTGAGGGTGTCGGGGTTGCTGTATGTTGCGCGGAAGTTGCCGTTCGCGTCCGTTCTTACGCTGCTCAGCCACAGGGCGCAGGGGGTGAAATTGCTGCGGATGTAGGCGGTCTGGTCATCGCTCAGGGCATCGTTGCCTTCGCACTCCATATCGTCACCGCCGCCGATGAACACGCCCTTGTTGCCGAAGTCGCGCTGACGGAGGTTCTCGCTGCTGAGGTAGTGGAGTGCCGAGTAGGTGGCAACTTGGTGCGGGCGACCTTCTTCGCTGTAGAAGTAGGCGGCGGGGTCGGGCAAATCATAGCCTGTGACTTGCAGGGTGCCTTCGTCTTCGGCGTAGAGGGTGACATCGGCGTTGGCCACCGGTTGACCATCCGGCCCGGTGATGGTGCCGCTCACGGTGCATTCTTCGCCGGGGTAGAGCAGTTGTTGCGGTGTTTGCAGATTGACGGTAAGATTTTTATGTTCGGGTGCAATGTTCAGGGCGCAGGCTCCGAGTTTTTCTTGGGGCTTGCCGCTCCTGCTGCGATTGCCGTCGTTCTGTACGAGGCCTACGCTCACGTAGACAACGGGAGCATCGCCCGCCTCGATGGGGATTTCAATAACCGGTTTGTCTACGGTTACGCTGCGGCGGAAGTGGCGCAGCACGCGGTCTCGGTCGATGGTGACAAGCAGTTCGGCATCGACCGGGGTCTTGATGAGAATCTTGGCGGTGTCGCCTGTCTTGTAGAGCGGCTTATCCGGCACAAGCTCCACGGTATCGTACTGCATGTGTTCCCAGGGGCTGACCTCATCGCCCCAGATGAAATGGCGCGTGGCGCTGCGGAAGTCGCGGCCCTGAGAGTCCTTGCCGCTGACGATGATGTCGTAGCGGCCTGCACTATCTACCGGGATGTTGACGGTGCTTTGTTTGCCGGTGAGGCTTACGGGGATGGTTTGTGTGGTGTTTTTCTCCGAGCTGTTGCGTACGGAAGAACGACTGTAGGAGCCATAGCGGTAGGGGTGGAAGACGGTGCGTTCCACGGTGATGAGAGCCTGAAGTTCCGGGCCGTCCCAAGGGGTGCCGTCGGGCTTGATGGCAATGAGGTCAACGGGGATGTTGCCGCCGACTTTCGCCAGCGTGACGTGCGGACGCAGACCGACGTAGACATCGGCCGGGTGCAGGGTGGACTTTTGTACGCTGCGTATGCTCTGCTCGTTGCCGTTGGTTACGGTGGTTGTGGCGGTGATGTTGCACAGGCGCGGGAAGTCCTGTGACGGCAGGGAGAAGGTGGCGGAGCCTTGTCCTTTTTCATCGAGAGTACCTTCGCGCGACATGTAGTCGGTGGAGTTGCTGCGGGAACCTCCGTAGTAGTAGGCGTAAAAAAAGTCCCAGGGATTTTCGCGGAAGTCACCGAAGCGGAAATCGTACCATTGCTCCTGATTGGGGTAGAAGTTGCTGAAGGTGGTGTGTACGTTCCAATTGACGATGCCGTGAGCCACGGGGGTGGTGGTGAAGTTGGTTGCCGTGGCTTCGATGCTGATCTGACGGGACTCGGGTCGGAGTGTGAGTGAGCTCTTTACTTCGAATTCATTGCGGCGGAACTCCTCGCTGTGTATGGCAATGGTGGCGGAACGGGGGAGGTCGGCGTTATCTTCCGGCTTTTTGTCGGGGCCGATGCAGGCGGCGACAGCGGCCTTGTCGGGGCTGGTATTGTCGGCATCTCCCTTGTAGGTGATATCAAAGGTAACGCGGTAGAGGCCGACGGAGTTTACGGGGAGGTCGAGCGTGAATGTGCCGTCATCCTGAAGGGTGACATCGTAGCGTGCTACTTCGTTGTCATCGAGTGTAACCTTGGCGGTAATGGCCTCGATGTCGGGGGTGGTGAGCTCGTTGTTCTTCACCCAGCGGGCTATGCCTTTGATGTGGGCCGTCTCGCTCGGGCGGTAGAGGCTGCGGTCGCTGAAGAGGTAGACTAAGGGGGTGGGGATGTCGGCGGGGGTGATGCCCTGTTGCAGCAGTTCGGAGAGGCGGTAGCTGTTGCCGATGGTGCAGTAGTGGTCCATGTCACCGGGGTGGTGGATGAGGGTCACGCAGTCGTCGGCTGTACTGAGTTGCAGGTAGCGCGTTCCGGTGGGGAAGTCACCTTGGGCTATGCCGTCGCGGACGGGGAGTTCGCTCAGTTGGTTGCCGTCTTTATCCAACAATCGCAGGGTGGCGGTCGGAACTTCCGCCGCGCTGCTCAGGTGGTAGGCCCATGCCAGAAGTTTGTTGCCGTTGCTCTTCCACAGCAGGCCGAGGTCTGTGACTTGGATGAGGCTCTGATTGACAACGGGAGTCTTGCTGTTGCGCAGGGGGGTGCCTTCGATGTCAATGAAATAGAAGCCGCCTGTCGGTTGACCGGCGAAGAGTTCAGCCAAAGGCAGGTTGAGCTCGTAGTTGGCGCCGGCTTGCAACGGTCGCTCTGCCGTGGCCTGAACGCCGGGCAGTGCAGCGGTGTTCACGCGATTATCTTCGATTTTTTCATCGCTGAGATTGGCGGCTTTGCGGTTGGTACTTTGCCGATTGCCCTCTCTCCATGTGGCGAACTCCTGACCGGTGTAGAGGGTGGAGTAGTCCCGGAGCAGGCGCACGGCATCGGCCGGAGTGCTGCTCAGCTTCCATATACGGGCACGACCGTTCTCGAGCTGTCCGTAGCGGCAACGTATGGTGGTGCTGCCGCGCAGTTGCAGATGGTTGGCGTTGACATCCGTGTAGATGAAAGGGGTGGCGGGCTGCAGCATGGTCGTATCTGCAAGCTCGGTAATGTCGGTGGGGGCAGGTGTGCAGGCGGGAGTGTATTTGCCGCTGCACTTCAGCCTGACCTCGCGGCCACCGGTTTCGGCTGCCAGTGTGACGGAGCTTATGCCTTCTTTCCTGTTGCCGTCCATCAGGGTCAGGGTAAGGTTCTCGGTTGCGGTGGGGGTAAGGGTGATGTCCTTGCCGCGAACCTTGCTGCGCAGGGCGCCGTCTTTCCATTCAAGGGGCTTCCATTCATTGCTGTGAGCGTCTTCCCGAATGTGCCATGTAAGGCTGCGCAGAAGTTCGGTGACATCGCTTGCGGCGGCCGGCATGTCGAACTGAAGTTTGACCTCATAGTTGCCTTTGTCTTTGACGGTTTTGCTCAGTTCGTAGGACAGAGAAGGTGCTGAGATATATGAGAAATCATCGTCTTTTATGCTTTTCTCGGCATCGTTCCACTTGCTGTTGGGGAGGATGAGGTAGATTTTCTCGCCGGATTCTGCTATTCCGGGCGGTTCAATAATCCAGGCATCGGGTATGACTTCATCGGCCGGGTGTTTGGCGAGTTCCTCGCGGTCATTTTGGTCGAGGTTAAAGTTGCTGGCGCAGTCGAAGTCATCCCAGTTGTTCAGAGCATCGGCAACAGTTGCCGGGCGGTAGCTGAGGGGGAAGCGCCGATTGCGGTAGAAATAGCAGAGCCCCGGCAGAAGTTCGCGGACTTTTTCGCTGTATTCCGGTTCGCGGGGACGGATGATGACTTGATTGCGCTCCGTGCTGCTGTAGTTGATGACGGAGCCTTTCGAGGTCGACAGCAACAGGTTAGCGCCGCTCAGTTTGTCGCCTTTAAGGTTTTTCAGTTCGGTCGGTATATCTATTCTGAGAATTTGCAGCGGCGGGAGGTCGCGCGTGAGGGTGAGTCTTATACGCGAGGTGCTCAGCCATATTGCCTTGTAACAATCAGGTATGGAGCAGGTGAAGAAGCCGGCCTGAACTTCTTTGCCCACTTCTTCATCGGGCACCATCTGTACATGAAAATTGATGTGCAGATTGGTTCCCTCCGTTAATCGGTAGTAATAATAATGTTCGATTGTGGGGGCGGGAATATTGACTTCCGCTGGAGCGATTACAGCCGGGGACTGTTCCTGAGCTATGAGCAACTGGCCCGGAGTTAAGAGAAAAAGAGTGCAGAGAAGGGGATGACAGGAGTTCATGGGAGGGTGTGGGGAAATGTTTGTTCTGATGCTTGAAATATATCTCTTTGCGCGTGTGTATGCAAGCGCAAAGTGGTGCAGTTTATAAAATTATACCGATGAAATTGTTAGTGTAGTTCTGTATGTCGGTCGGTATAAAAAATCCCCCTGCCGATGTTGCCCGGCAGGGGGGGGTGTTCTGTCGACGGAGGCTGCGGGAATTACAGCTTTTCGGCGTGTGCTACGATGTTGGGCACGTTCATGCCGAGCTCCTTCAGTACGACATCACCGGGGGCGGAGAAGCCGTAGGAGTCGATGGAGATGATGCTGCCCTCAGTGCCGACGTAGCGGTACCAGAGGTCGCTCTTGCCGGCCTCGACAGCCAGACGTCGGGTGCAGGCGGCGGGCAGTACGCTCTCGCGGTACTCGGCGCTCTGACGATTGAAGCGCCACATGGAGGGCATGGAAACTACGCGTACATCGGGGCCGAGCTGCTGAGCTGCTTCGAGGGCGAGGATGACTTCGGAGCCGCTGGCGATGATGATGCGACCGGGCTGCTCTGTCTCTTCCTTACGGGCAATGTAGGCGCCCTTGAGTGTGCCCTGACGGCGCGTCTCGGCGCTGATGGGTTGTACGGAGCTCAGGCTGGGGATGTTCTGGCGAGTGAAGATGAGGGCGGTGGGGCCGTCCTTGCGCTCCATGGCGCACATCCAGGCACCTGCGGCTTCTTCCTCGTCGGCGGGACGTACAACGTCCAGATTGGGGATGATGCGCAGACCGGTGACTGTCTCGACGGGCTGGTGAGTGGGGCCGTCTTCACCCACGGCAACGGAGTCGTGCGTGAGCACATAGGTCACCGGCAGGTGGGAGAGGGCTGCTACGCGGATGGAGGCGCGCATGTAGTCAACGAATACGCAGAAGGTGCCGGCCGATACGCGGAAGAGGCCGTCGTAGGCGATGCCGTTGCAGATGGCGGCCATGGCGTGCTCACGAATACCGAACCAGAAGTTGCGACCCGTGTAGCTCTCGGCGGAGAAGTCGCCGCCGTTCTTCAGGTAATTCTTGTTGGAGGAGAAGAGGTCAGCGCTGGTGGAGAGCAGGCCGGGGCACTTGTCGCCGATGGCGTTCTGAGCGACGGCACCGGAGGAACGGGTGGCCTCTTTGCACCCTTCGGCAAAGGCGGGAATCATGCCGTTGCTTACCTCAGGTGCCAGACCGTTGACCGCAAGGTCGATGCCGGCATCGAGCTCGGCAGCCTTGTCGGGATTGGCGCTGCACCATGCTTCGTAGGTGGCTTTCCAATCGGCGTAGGTGGCCTCGCGCTCGGCCTTCAGTCCGGCCATGTAGGCGCGTACTTCATCGCTCACATAGTAGCGCTCGTCGGTGGGCAGTCCCCAGTTGGCATGAGCCTCGGCCCAGAGCTTGGCTCCGCCTTCGCCGTGACCCTTGGTGGTGCCTTCGAAACCGGGTACGCCGCGGGCGATAACGGTCTTGGCAATGATGAGCTTGGGTCGGCCGTTTTTCTCCAGACGGGCGGTGCGCAGGGCGGTGCGAACTTGTTGCAGGTCGTTGCCGTCGATGGTGACGGCATCCCATCCCTGAGCGGTGAAGGTGGCAGCGATGTCGTCGACCTGGGTTTTCTCGATGGGGGCGTCGAGGGTGATGCCGTTAGCATCGTAAATCAGGATGAGGTTGTCGAGCTTCAGGCAACCGGCGATGGCCGCAGCCTCGCGGGAGATACCTTCTTCGATGCAGCCGTCACCGGCCAGACAGTAGACGTTTTGACTGAAAATTTCGTGCTCGGGGGTGTTGTAACGAGCTGCGGCATGTTTGGCGGAAATGGCAAAGCCCACGGCGTTGGCAATACCCTGACCCAGCGGACCGGTGGTGCACTCCACTCCGGGGCAGCAACCGTACTCGGGGTGGCCGGGGGTGTTGGAACCCTTGGCGCGGAAAGCCTTGATGTCATCCATGGTTACACCGAAGCCCGACAGGTGCAGCCAGCCGTACAGGAACATGGAGCCGTGACCGCCGGAGAGGACAAATCGGTCGCGGTTGAGCCAGCGCGGCTCAGAGGGGTTGACATTGAGCAGCTCACCGTAAAGAGCGGCGCCGATTTCTGCGCAGCCGATGGGCAGACCCATGTGCCCCGATGCCTTGTCGAAGATGGCATCGATGGCAAGTCCCTTGGCTTCATTGGCTGCTTTCTGAAGAATTTCCGTGTTCATGCGCGTTTATCTTAGCATAAAATACCCGTTTGTAAAGAAATAACTACACGATAATGGGGGCTTGCGGCTGAAAAATGGACTTGCGGTGTATCGTGAAGGGGGGTGTTGTAGATAACAGAGCGCCCCTTCGCATCGCAACGCGAAGGGGCACCCAACTTACTACCTTATGAAACTCAGCCGCCCGAAAATGCAGCGCTCGCGCTCTCTCCTTCACGGGAACTGCCGGCGGCCGGTATGGATTATGACTCCTCAGGCGCGCTCAGCGTTCAATTTTTTTTCAGAAGATTTTTTTTGCGCAGAGATGTCAGCAGGTCAGTGCATTGGTAGCCAGACCGGCCAGCGCGGTCTCCTTGTAGTCGGAGTGCAGGTTGCGACCGGTCTCGTACATGGTGGCAATCACGCTGTCGAGGCTTACATAGTGGGAGCCGTCGCCGCGCAGGGCCAGACGGGTGGCATTCACGGCCTTGACGGCACCGATGGCGTTGCGCTCGATGCAGGGGACTTGTACGAGCCCGCAGATGGGGTCGCAGGTCAGGCCGAGGTTGTGTTCCATGGCGATTTCTGCGGCATTCTCAATTTGAGCATTGCTGCCGCCCATGGCCGCCGCCAGCCCGGCCGCTGCCATGGAGCAGGCTACGCCGACTTCGCCCTGGCAGCCGACCTCCGCTCCGGAGATGGAGGCGTTCGCTCGGTACAGACTGCAGATGGCTGAGGCGGTGAAGAGGAATACCTCGCGACCCGCTTCCAGTGAATAGGGGGATTCTTTGTGTCCGTAGCGCTCGTAGTAGCGCAGAACGGCGGGGAGTACACCGGCGCTGCCCATGGTCGGAGCGGTGACCACACGGCCGCCTGCGGCGTTTTCCTCCGCTACGGCAAAGGCCCAGAGGTTAATCCAGTCGATGATGGTGAGAGCATCCGTCCTGTTGTCATGGAAGAGTTTTTCGAGGCGAGCGTAGATGAGCGGGGCGCGACGGGTGAGGCGTAGTACGCCGGGCAGGGTGCCGGGGGTGGCAATGCCGCGCTCGATGGCCTCGTTCATGGTCTTGCAGAGGTGGCGCACACGGTGGCTGACTAACTGGGCGGGACGGAGGGAGGCCTCGTTGCAGCGCACGGCTCCGGCGATGGTGATGTTCTCGCTGCGGCATAGCTCCATGAGTTCGGCGCAGGTGCGGAAGGTGTAAGGGACTTTTTTGCTGTCGCTCTCGTCATGTTGTCCCATGTCGCGGAGTCGACGGATGGCACCGCCGCCTACGGAGAAGAAAGTCTCGCTGTAAAGTTCCCGGCCTTCTTGGTCGTAGGCTGTCAGGCGCAGGCCGTTGGGGTGCTCGGGCAGGGTGATATCTTTGCGCAGAGTGATGTGCTGCTCGGGCCGGAAGTTGATGTCATGACGGCCGCCGAGTTTCAGGTGTCCGCTGCTGCGGACCTGCCCGATGTAATCGATATCGAGGTTGAGGGTTTCGGCATCGAGCCCCAGCAGGCCGTAGATGACGGCATTTGGGGTGCCGTGGCCCTCACCTGTGAGTGCGAGTGAGCCGTAGAGCTCGGTTTGTACGGTGCAGGTCTTCTCCGATAAATTACGCTCTTTCAAGTCGGAGACGAAGCATGCTGCGGCTCTCATGGGGCCCATGGTGTGCGAGCTGGAGGGACCTATGCCGATGGAAAAGATATCAAAGAGACTGGTGTACATGCGCCGAGGAGGGGAATATGATTCCGCTCGCCGGAACCCGCCATCGGATGGCGTGAGCTCGGCGAGCGGAGTTGTTGCTTAAAATGTGGGTTTGAGGCTGTCGGGCCTTCAGATGACGCCGAGCTCCTTGCCGGCCTGAGCGAAGGCTGCGATGGCGCGGTCGAGCTGCTCGATGGTGTGAGCGGCGGAAATCTGGGTGCGGATGCGGGCCTGACCCTTGGGCACCACGGGGTAGAAGAAGCCCATGGCGTAGACGCCCAGTTCCAGCAGGCGGTTGCTCATGCGCTGGGACAGAGCGGCATCGCCCAGCATGACGGGAACAATGGCGTGACCGGCACCGGCGAGGGTGAACCCGCACTGCTCCATGCCCTTGCGGAAGTAAGCGGCATTGCTCTGCACGCGCTCGGTCAGCTCGGTGGAGCTCTCAAGCATGTCAATCACCTTGATGGTGGTGGCAGCGATGGCGGGCATGACGCTGTTGGAGAAGAGGTAGGGGCGGGACTTCTGGCGCAGCATGTCCACAATCTCCTTGCGGGCGCTCACATAGCCGCCGGAGGCACCGCCCAGAGCCTTACCGAAGGTGCCGGTGGTGATGTCAATCTTGCCGAACAGACCGCAGTGCTCGTGCGTGCCGCGACCGCGGCTGCCCAGCACGCCCGTGGCGTGGGACTCGTCGAAGTGTACCAGAGCACCGTACTTCTCGGCAAGCTCGTGAATCTTGTCCAGACTGGCAACGATACCGTCCATGGAGAACACGCCGTCCGTGGAGATGAGGATGGTGCGGGCACCGGCAGCCTTGGCCTCCTGCAGCTTAGCCTCGAGGTCTGCCATGTCGTTATTGGCGTAGCGATAGCGGGCAGCCTTGCACAGACGTACGCCGTCGATGATGGAGGCGTGGTTGAGGGAGTCGGAGATGATGGCATCTTCCTTGGTCAGAAGTGCCTCAAACAGACCGCCGTTGGCATCGAAGCAGGAGCCGAAGAGGATGGTGTCTTCCGTTCCGAGGAAGGCGCTCAGGCGCTCCTCAAGCTGCTGGTGGAGGGTCTGCGTGCCGCAGATGAAGCGCACGGAGGCCATACCGAAGCCCCAGCGATCGATGGCTTCCTTAGCGGCCTTTTCCAGCTCGGGGTGATTAGCCAGACCGAGGTAATTGTTGGCGCACATGTTGATGACCTTGCTGCCATCTTTCAGGCCCACCTCGGAGAACTGGGGGGTGGCGATGTAGCGTTCCTGCTTGTAGAGGCCGGCCTCTTTCAGCGCTGCGAGGTCGGTGATGATGCGGTTTTTGAAATCTTCGTTGTACATAATCGGTGCTGCTCCGGCGTTTTTGACGGGCAGAGGATTGTAGTACCTTGTTTACCGAAAGTCAACCGCATTTGCGAAAATCCTGTGTCCTAAATATCGGAAGTCGGTCGGGGAGATGGAGCTCGGTGGGATGTAGGTACAAAAAAGCCTGCTGCAAGGTGTGCAGCAGGCTTGGTAGGGGAGGGGAAGGTTATTTCTGCTCGACGAGCTTGGGAGCATTGACGAACTTCATGACATCGTCGCCCGGCGCGTTGTTTTGCGGGAGGGGCTTAATTTCGCGAATGTCGTAGGGCTTGAAGTCAGCCTCGGGTTTGATGGTGCCGCCGGTGGCAAGGGAGTAGTAACCGCGGGAGGGATTCAGTCGGCAGTTAATCTCCATGTTGGGATTGCCGTCTTTTGTGAAGCGGAACTGATTTGCCTGGCTCCAGGACTTGCCGTCCCATCGCCATGCCGGACCGAAGGTGGCTCGGCGCTCGTGGCGCTTGGAGTCAATATCGCGCTTAAAGTCCTCGACGAATCCGCAGCCGCCGCCCAATCCGCGGGAGAGGGCCTGTATGCGCCAGCAGCTCAGCAGTTCCCATTGCTTGGTTTCCGGGTCCCAGATGTAGCCTGCTAACTGGCGGAAATCTTCGCCGTCCTCTTTTTCAATGACGAGAGTGCGGATGACTTGTCCTTCCTTCCAGGGGAAGGGGCGCATGGAGTTGCCGCCGGTACCTTCACCGCCGAAACGGCGTGTGGTTACCAAACGTCCCTTCTGCACCAGCTTGGCGCGCTCTTCCTCAGGGGCGGCGTGGGGGTTGTCGCCGCTGTCTTTCGCATCCCAAATGGAGAAGATGGCTACTCGTACGGGTTGGCCGTTGGCATCTTTATGACCGAGTTCCTGCACTCCGATGTAACCGCAGCCGAAATTGTTGAGGGCGAAATAGGTGCCGGGAGCACTCTTTTCGATAACGGCCTCGTTGTAGGCGGCTGTGTGGGACGGAATGGTCGGCATGTAGCCGATGTGTACGGAGGTACACTGGCGCTTGGCCATATTCTGTGGTGCCCAGTAATCAGAATAGCGATCAGCCATGGCCTGCTGTCCGCACACGGCGGCCAGTGCCACAACTCCTGCCAGGATGGTGTTTACGGGTTTCATCGCGTGTGATGATATCAGTTTTTTGTATGAAATGCAAGCATTAACATTCTCGGAACGTCGGATAAGGCATTTATCGGAGAGCGCCGGGAATGGTGTGAGAAAGCGGAATTGCTGCTTGCCATGATGGAGGAGGCGTGGTAGAATGGCGGGTGTTATGAGTGAGATGAGCGTTGCCGTGACAAAGGGGGTAGCCCAAGGGGCTCCGACGATGCAGGCTGTTATTTTTCTGGGGGCCAGTTCGGTGTCGATGTTAGTGGCGGAGGTTGGCAACGGGGAGTTGCGCGTGCTGGATGTGCTCAGTCAGCCTATGGCCTTGGCCGAGGATATTTTCCGACTGGGTAATGTGTCGCGCGAGACGATGGATCGATGTGTTCATATCATTCGCGGTTACAATGCTCTGCTGGATGAGTACCGTCAGGGCGGTGATGTGCAGGTGCGATTGTTGGCGACCAATGTGCTGCTCAATGTGCACAATATGGACAGCATCACCAATCGCCTGTTGACTATTTGCGGTTTGCAGCTTGAGGTGATGGACGATGGCGAAATGACCCGTCTGCTCTATGTGAGTATGCAGGACATGTTGGTGCACCATGCAGAGCTGGAGAAAAAGCGTGTGCTGGTGGTTCATGTCGGACCGGGGAATACGCGTTTGCTGCTCTTTGAAAAGGGGCGTATTACTTATTATGCTAATTATCGCATGGGGGCTCATCGCACGGCTATGGCCATCGGTGCGACGGACTTCGGCGATGCCGTGATGGAGAGCTCGCTTATTCGTGAGCATATCCGAGGGGTCGTGGAACAGATTTTGCACGATTCGGAGGCGGTGATAGATGAGGAGCCCGACGCCTTTGTGGTGTTCGGTCCCGATTTTCATCATATTTCTTCTCCGCTGACGGAGAGTGGTTCGCTGACCTTGGATGAGTTGACGACTTTGGTGGAGGAGATTGCCGCGACTCCGTTCTCGCAGCGCGCGGAGAAATATGGCGAGGACTATGCGAGCGTGAGTTCTTTGCTGCCGGCGGCTGTGACCTACCTGAGCCTGGCGCGAGAGTTTGAGCCGGGGAGTATCCTTATGCCGCGCGAGGAGTATTCCTGCGCATTCCTGCGTAATTTGCTGCCGTCGCGGCGAGATGACCAGTCGCTGGAGCGGGAGGTGACGCACTTTGCTACATTGCTGGCCAATCGTTACAAGGCCGACCGAGGGCACGGTCAGCACGTCCGTAAACTTTGCACTTCACTTTTTGACCAGTTGCAGGAGCTGCACGGGTTGACCCGTCATGACCGCCTGTTGTTGGTTGTCGCTGCCATTCTGCATGAAATCGGGACTTTCATCAGTCCGAAGAATCACCATCGCCACGGGCAGTATATTATTCTCAATTCCGAGATATTCGGTCTGTCCCGTCAGGATGTCGAGATTATCGGCTTGTTGGCTCGTTATCACCGCCACGGGGCTCCGTCGATTGATGAGTTTACGTATGCGGACTTGGAATTACCCCAGCGCCTGCGGGTGCAGAAATTGGCGGCTTTGCTGCGCGTGGCGGATGCTATGGAGCGAGCTCATTCGCACCGTATCGCATCTTTCTCTGTTCGCATGACTGCTCGTCGTATTGAATTGTTGGTGCCGGGGGTGCATGATTTGACTATCGAGAACCTCGCTATGAGGAGCAAGGCTGACCTCTTTACCGAGATTTTCGGCTATGATGTGCAGTTGCTGCCGGCGCAGGATTAAGTTGAATGGCATCGATTTAGATAAACTCACGCTTTGATGGCGATTTATCTTGACTCTGTTTGTACTGTGGTTATACTGTAAGAAAGGATGTGTCGTTTCGGCACGGATGGTGTTTTCTTTCACAAAAAACAGCTTAGATTTTTATCGTTATGAAGATTACAGTACAAAGGCTGCTTACCTGCCTGCTTGCGGTATCGGGTGCCGGGGTGCTGCATGGGCAGACTCCCGCACCGGTTGCACCGGGAACTGAAACCGCTGCACCGGCAGTTCAGCAACTTACACCTCGTCAGCAGCGTCGAGCGGCACGTGCAGCAGCCCGCGCGGCTGCACGTGCCGCTGCGGCCGAGATAGAGGCAGAACGTCGGGTCGCGGCACAGGAGCTCCATGAGCATGGTATCGACCCTCCTCATTACAGGGCTGCTCTGCTTCAGGCTGTCAATACGGGAGATGATCATTTACTTGATTTGCTCCTGATGGCCGGTACGGACCCCAATGTGAAAGATTCCAATGGGGAGTATGCACTGCATTGGGCCGTGAAGTCTTCACATCCGCACATGATGGATATGTTGTTGGATGCCGGTGCGGATGTCGAGGCTCGTAACAGCAAGACCGGAGCAACGGCCATGCACTTGGCTGCATGGAATGAGGCTCCGGAGTGTCTGAAGTTGCTGATTGCCGAGGGCGCGGATGAGAATGCTGCCGATATTGTGGGCGATACACCCATTCACCGAGCCATTAAGCTGGGTCGTACGGAGAATGTGTTGGCACTGGTAGCTGCGGGGGCGGACGCAAAGAAGGCGAACAATGACGGCATATCGTTGTTGTTGGCTGCAGCTCGTGCTCACAATCCGGAGTGTGTGAAGGCGCTGTTGAGTGCCGGAGCTGTCTATGATTTGTCTACGGCTGCCGTGGCCGGTGATTTGTATGTGCTGGATTATTATATCAAGGCCGGTGTAAAGGTGAACCAGCGCAACGGCTTGGGCGAGACCCCGCTGCACTTGGCCGCGGAGTTCGGTCATGTGGATTGCGTGAAGGCTTTGTTGGATGCCGGGGCCTGGATTCTTGCTAAGGATAAGCTCGGTGCCACGGCTATGCATGCTGCGGCCGGTAATGGTCATTTGGATTGTGTGGAGCTTCTGCGCAATACCGGGGCTGATATCGATGCTCCCGGTGCTTATGGTACCACGCCGCTTTCGCGTGCGGCCTCCGGTGGTCATGCTGATTGTGTGTCGTACCTGATTTCCAAGGGGGCGAATGTGAATGCAAGGGATGAGTATGGCGAAACGCCGCTTATTTGGGCTGCTGCCAATGGTCATGCCGACTGTGTGAAGATATTGCTGAGTGCCGGCGCCGACAAGAATATCGTTGACAATGCCGGCGAGACGGCTCTGCACTGCGCAACGGAGAAAAATCACACGGAGTGTATGCGCCTGTTGCGCTGAGGTGATGGGATTTCGGCTTTCCTGACATTGCCCTGCTGCGCGTTCTGTGCAGCAGGGTGATTTTGTGCGGGCGGATAGGCAGGGTGCCTTCAGTCTGTCAGGCGGGGAGCGGCTGACAGCAAGGTGCGGGTGTACTCATGCTGCGGAGTGGTAAAGACGTCCTCGGCGGAACCGTACTCTACAATTTGTCCGCGGCGCATCACGGCAATGTCGTCGGCAATGTAATGAACAACTGATAAGTCGTGCGAGATGAAAATCATGGTGAGCTTCAGCTCGCGGGTCAGGTCGGTGAGGAGGTTGAGAATTTGGCTCTGAATCGAGACATCCAGGGCCGATACCGGCTCGTCGGCCAGCAGGAGAGCCGGACCCGGGGCTATGGCTCGGGCTATGGCAATGCGTTGGCGCTGGCCGCCGGAGAACTCATGCGGGTACTTGTACATGTGCTCCGGGCTCAGCCCTACGCGGTTCATCAGCTCTGCAACGGCTTGTTCGCGCTCTTTGCGGGGGAGCGGGTCGCGGCGGCTGAGGGCCTCGACTAAGGTGCTGAAGATGCTGAAGCGAGGATTGAGCGAGGCGTATGGGTCTTGAAAAATCATTTGGAAATCCAGACGGCGCCTGCGGACTTCTGCCGCTGACAGCTCGCTGAGGTTGGTGCCGTTGAGGATGATGCTGCCGCTCGTCAGCGGCTGTAATTGCATGATGGCACGTGACAGGGTGCTCTTGCCGCAACCGCTCTCTCCGACCAGCCCCAGAATGCGGCCTTTTTCGACGGTCAGACTTACGTTGTCAACCGCTCGTACAACTTCGCCGGTTGTCCCCCATGTGCTGCGAACGGGGTAGTGGACGCTTGCCTGCCGGATTTTCAGATATGCCATGCCCGTATTTTACCAGAGCGCCGAGTGATTGTACATGAAAAAACGCGTCTGAGAAAACTCAGACGCGCTATCGTAAAATGATTTTGAGGGTTAAAACCCCACTTCACTTACTTCTTGATGGGAGCAACGGGAGCGGGCTCCGGAGCGGGAGCGGGAGCGGGGGTCACCTGCTGCTGCTGCTGCTGGCAGGAAACCAGAGCGGCGGCCGTAAGGGCGAGAATAGCGATGGTCTTCATATGATCTTGACTAGTTTTGATTGTTTGAAGTGCCCGTGTCATCCACGAGTAGGATGAGGGCGGACGTAGTATACTCTTTTTTTCGAACTTGACAAGTCTAAAATATGAATTTTATTGAAAAATCAATAATTTTTATTGTTTTTTATCGTTTTTGTGTTTTGTTTTGTGATTTTTAAGTTGTTGATTATCAATTCATTGTGCAAGTAGGGGACTTTCTTGGTGGAAGGAGACATTTTTTTAGATAAAAATGGATGTAAGAGTCTGAAAAACGCCCTTTTGAGTGGTTGAACGCAAAAAACGATTGCAAAGAACGGGCTCTTGTGCGACTATGAAAGGGTCATGGAGTATACCGATACCATAGCAGCCATAGCCACTCCTCCGGGGACGGGAGCGATAGCCGTCATACGAATGAGCGGAGCGCAGTCCTGCGAGGTGTTGTCGCGCTGTGTGTCGCGCCGTTTGGAGCCTCGGCGGGCAACTCTTGTGCAGTTGCGGGATGCCGGCGGGGCGGTGATAGATGATGTGGTTGCTACATGGTTTGCGGCTCCTGCCAGTTATACGGGGGAAGATGTGGTGGAGTTGAGTTGTCATGGCGGAATGCTGGTGACTCGTCGTGTGCTGGAGCGCTTGTTGCAGTGCGGGGCTCGGCCGGCCGAGCCGGGGGAGTTCTCGCGCCGGGCTTTTGAGAATGGTAAAATGGATCTCACGCAGGCGGAGGCGGTGATGGACCTTATCAGTGCCGGCAGCGATTTGGCCTTGCGTGCAGCACATAATCAGTTGCATGGTGCCATCAGCAGTCGGGTGGCGGGGGCTGTTGACCGCCTGATTTCCGTCGCGGCACATGTGGAGGCTTATATTGATTTTCCGGAGGAGGATATAGCACCTGCCACGGTGCAGGAATTGGTGGATGGTGTGGATGAGGTGTGCCGCGAGTTGCAGGCATTGCTGGCAACGGCGGATGAAGGTCGCTTGTTGCGTGAGGGGGTGCGCACGGCAATTGTAGGCCCTCCCAATGTGGGTAAATCGAGTTTGTTGAACATGCTGTTGGGTTATGAGCGAGCGATTGTCAGTTCGACGGCCGGTACCACGCGCGACACGATTGAGGAGAGCGTGACGCTGGGCGGTTTGCGCCTGCGCCTGATAGATACTGCGGGTTTGCACGAGAGTGAGGATGACATTGAGCGTGCCGGAATGGAGCGCAGTCGCCGTGCCGGAGCCGAAGCTGATTTGGTGTTGGAAGTGGCGGATATCACGCAGGTGCCGTCTCGCCCGGAATTGCAACTGAACGGAGCAGGGCACCTGCTTCTGCTCAATAAATGTGACTTGCCTGCTCACCCGGCTTGGGAGGATGTGCAGGCCATCCGTGTGTCTTGCCGTTCGGGGCAGGGTACTGACCGATTGGCCGCTGAGATTGAAAAGCTCTTCCTGCACGGAGCGGCCGCCGATGAGTCGCTCTCAGCAATCAATACCCGCCACCGCTACGCTTTGCAACAGGCTTTGGAATATCTGGCTGCGGCAAGGTGCGGACTGCTCTCAGCGCAATCGCCCGAACTGACCGATATTGACCTGCGCGCCGCTCTCGATGCCCTCGGGAGTATTTCCGGTAGGGTCGACACGGAGGATATCCTGACGCGGGTTTTCGCCACTTTCTGTCTCGGTAAATGAGCAGGTCTGCGGGTAACGGCACATTCGCGCTTGTTCTTTCGTGTTAATTTGTAACAGGGGGACGTTTTTTCTTGCAATGGGAAAGATGACTTGCTAAATTCCCGAATGAACCCCTTGTATATATACTCATGATGAAGAAAACGACTATCCTTTGTGTGGCAGCGACTGTTGTTTTGCTGCCTGAACTGCGGGCGCAGGAGCCTGTGCCTGTTTCGCAGGGTGCGATTGTGACGACTCAGACATTTGTGAACGGTCGGGAGATTTCGTCGCCTCGAGCTGTTATCAATGTCAGCGGGACTGCTACCGCGAATGCTGAGCCTGCTTGCTCCAACCCTGACTGTACCTGTGGGCCTGCGCCTAAGTCCTGCGAATGTACCCCCGAGCAGATGTGCGGCCCGAATATTGCACCGCCTGCTCCCCGTAAGGTCGGCGATAAGCCCGGCGAAACGGCACGGTTCGTTATTCCGGCTCGTCCGACGGTGAAGTTGATTGTCAATGGTAAGGAAATGTCGCCTGTAGCACCTCCTCATCGCGGGAAGCCTTGCTGTAAGCAGCCGGTGAAGAAAGTTCCCTGCGCAGGTGGTTGTGCACATGCTGAGTCTCCTATGCCCGGCTACATGGCACCATGCGGTAAGGCCCGTCCTTTCGGTATGCCGGTGCAGGAAGCGCTGCCCCCTTGTGCTCATCGTCACGGGCGAGTGATTGTCGGCGGTCGGGTGGCTCCTGCCCGGCCGATGGCTGCTCCGACGACGGTTCATTCTTGTCCGCCGAAGTCTGCCCCTCAGGCCGTGCGTGTGATTATCAACGGGGTCGAGACGATTATCCCCCTGATAGATGAGGGCGTGAACATCACGATTAAACCGCTCTGATTTTCGGTGATATAATGATGCTGAAATCCCCCGCCGATTTTTATTTCGGTGGGGGATTTCAGCGTAGGAAAAAGCTCAGGGGAGTAAGCGGTTTAATCGACTCCGGAGTCCTTTTTTTCGCGTGTGAGATATTTCATCAGAGCGTAGAGGGCAGCCAGCAGAAGCACGCCTGCCACGATGAGGTGCGACTCAGCCTTAACGGCGGCAATCAGTTCTTCCGGTGAGCTGAGAATGCCCGGATGTTCGCGGCCTACTTTGTCACCGAACCAAGCCAGTACCCAGCACCAAATGGCGGAACCCGTGATGGTGGTCAGGCTGAACATGGCAAAGTTTACTCGGGCCATGCCCGCCGGTATGGAGATGAGGTGACGGATAACAGGCAGGAAACGCGAGAAAAAGATGCCGGCCGTCGAGTACTTGCGCATGAATATCTCCGCTGTCTCGACCTTGTGCTGCGGCATAAAGAAGTACTTGCCGAAGCGATAAATAATCGGACGGCCTACCCACAGGGCGCACACATACATGATGACCGAACCGATATATGAGCCGATTGTTCCTGCCAGTACCACTCCCCAGAAATTCATCGTGCCGTCAGGCATGGCTGCCAGTATGGCTGCCGGTGGTACGACAACTTCGCTCGGTACGGGCAAGATGGAGCTCTCCATGGCCATCAGGACTATCACGCCCCAGTAGCCCCAATCGACCACCCATCCCATCCAGATGCTTATCAGATTGTGTAGGATATCATGTAGCATAGGCTGTATTATGCACATTCCCGCTCTAAAGGCAAGCCCCGAAAATGTCCGAAGCGGAGCAACCGTCGGTCACTCCGCTTCGGGATGGAATAAATTGTATGCTCTTTCGGTATATCAGTCAACGTTGTCGAAGAGCTCTTCGGGCTTGAAGAAGCGCTTAATTTCAGTCTCGGCGCTCTCGGGGGAGTCGGAGGCGTGGCAGATATTGAGCATGCTGTTGGTGCCGAAGTCACCACGTATGGTACCCTTGTCGGCCTTCATGGAATTGGTCGGTCCGAGGATGGTGCGCACACGGGTAATCACGCCGGGACCGCTGAGCACGAGGGCTACCACGGGGCTGGTCTGCATGAAGGCGGAGAGCGTGGGGAAGAGGGGCTTGTCGTCAATCACCAAATCGATGATGTGAGCGTAGTGCTCGCGCAGAATGGCATCGTTAAGCTGCATCATCTTCATGCCGCGCAGGCGGAAACCTTCGCTCAGCAGGCGCTGCAGAATGATGCCGGAGAGGTTCTTGCGTACGCAGTCCGGCTTGAAAAGAATGAGGGTTTTTTCGTCTCGGTTCATAATGTTGTTAAGTGCGTGGGGTTAATGTACTCCCTATGTTCTCGGCTGTCAAGTTACTTTTGCGGCACGCCAGGGCAGACGCATTTGAGCATGTCATAAAAATGAGACCTAACAGGCTTTCAATGGACGCGTATCAACTTGGCATTTGCTTTGCTGGTGCTTTTTGCTTGCTTTCTAAGCCAAACATGCTACTATATTAAGCATGAAACTGG
>JAUNRC010000068.1 GCA_030535875.1 Akkermansia sp.
TTATCGATTTTTATCTCGGAATTTGGAACTATCCCACCAAATGCGTCTGCCCTGCGGCACCTTCGAGAAGATTGACTGGAACAGCGCCGACTGCGAGGAAATCTGACCCGGAACAGCCCTCCCCCCACCATCCCTGAATAGCAGAACACCCCTCATTATATCGCAAAAGCGACAATATAACCCATCAAGCCACGAAAATATCTTTTTTTTGTTGACTACATAACTTTTAGACAGTAATATAATCATCGCAAGATATCATCATGTTAGGCTCCTTTCTTCAGACACTGAGCGACCCTAAGCAAGAGCGGATTGTCGAGCTTTCTCAGCACGACAAAGGCCTGCTGTTGCCGGCCGGGTTGGTAGTCGTTGCAGCCGAGAACATCGTAGAGCTCAAGCATACCGGACTGCCGAGCGCGCTTCGTTTCGGCATCGTTGACGATGAGCAACATGTCATCATCCAGCAAAGCCGGGGCGCGACCATGGATGAGCCCTTTTTCCCGATATGCCGAGTGCGCCTGAATGAGTTCTGCCCGACGGGATGGACCTTATTGACCCTACGCGATGAAGAAGAACCCGGACGACTCAGCAGCACCCACGCCCGAGCCCGTGCCGCCCTCGGCACCGTCCATCAAGTTCTGCGCAGCTACCCGGGAGATGACTTCATAACCGAGTGCCGCACCGGGCAAAACATTGCGGAGTATGCCCGTAACAACCCGATTCTCGGTCAACATTGGTGGACCCCGTTGCAATACAATGTCGCCGAGCTCCGGCAACTCGCGGAAGAAGCCACCGGCGTACGCATACCCCCTGCCATCCCGGACTCCTTCAACCCCGCCCTGCTCAACTTCCGCCATCATGGCATAGCCATCGAGGAGAACTGGGTTATCCACTTCGCGAACTGCCGGGTACCCGACAGGAGCAACCGGGTCAAGCTCGACAATCTCGCCACCTTCTGCAGCATCACCCCCTACGCCAAGGGGGGCGGCGCCTGCACCTACAGGAACGATACGGAGTACACCCGCCTGATGCACCGCAACAGAGCCGTCTGGCTTCTCTTCCACGCTGAGGAATGGGGAAAATACAATCTCATCACCAACAACTGCGAGCACCTCAGCCGCATGTGCAAAACCGGTCGCCGCGAATCCGCCCAAGTGAAAAAAGGCGTGGTCAGCACAGCACTGGCAACAGCCTCGTTGCTCATCCCCGGCGGGGCCGCACTCCGCGCACTCAGCGCTATCGGTCTGCCTTACCTCCTCAACAAAATCCTTAAACATCGAACCACCCTTTCCGACACTCCCATTTCATTCAACGAAAACTAAACCAACCCTTCACCCATACATTTTACCCCCTCAATCTTCAAGACTATGAGCAGAACATCTACAATCGACAACATCATCAACTCCCGCCGTACAAAAGCAGCCGACATCAACGCACGCTTCGACATCATCAACAAGCTCCACTATTACCTCCCACAGCTCAGTGAGACCACGCGCGAGCTTCAGGCAAAGAACCAGGATAAACCCAACGTTATCAAAAGCCTCGAACGAGTCCACCGGAGCATCGACAAGAGTGCCGGAATCGTTAAGCAACTGCTCCGCAAACTCACCATCCTTAAAAATCGCACCGGGCGCGATACCATCAACATCGGCATGGTCGGACTTGCCAAACAGGGCAAAAGCACCTTCCTGAAGACCCTCACCGGACTGGAAGAAGCCATCATTCCCACCGGCGAGGCCTATGTGACCGGAGCCTGCTCCTACCTGTGCCACGACGAAGCCGTCCCCGCCGGCGAGGAATATGCCATGATAACCCCCTTCAGTCATGAAGAGTTCCTCAACGAAGTTCTCAAACCTTTCTGCGATGCCTTCAACCTGCACCTCAACTCCGTAGACGAGCTCCCCTACCTGACCCTGCCGGAAGAAAGCGAACTGCTCCAGACCCAGAAGGTTATTCTCGAGCGCCTCAAGGGCCTCAAAGAGCACTACAACTCCTACAAGAGCCTGCTCGGCACCCCTCCCTGCCGCAAACCCAAGCACGAAATTCGTCGCTACGTTGCCAAACATGCAGAAGACGGCGTAACGGAATATTTCGACTGGTACGCCGTTAAGAAGGCCGAGATTCACTGCCGATTCCCGCAGAACGACATCGGTCGCATCATGATCTGCGACACGCCCGGTCAGAAAGACTTCACGCCCGGAGCCGAAGATGCCCTCATGAAGAAACTCAGCGAAGATATGGACATCGTCTTCTTCATGATAAAGCGCGACCCGGTAAGCGCCGAAGTACAGGAAGAGCACACCCAGTTCCATGACATGGTGAAGAAGGCAGCTCCGCTTTTTGAGGTTAATGACTGGACCTACATGCTGCTCAACTGCATAGGCGGTAGCGCCCCCTCGAAGATTCTTCTCGATAATCTGCAATCCAAGGTTCCCACCCGCATGGCACCTCAACCGCTGGATGCCAGCAAAGAAGATGATGTTAAGACCACCTTCGAGACAATTCTCAAAGATATCGTCGGCCAAATCCCCATCCTCGATGCCAAACTCCTCGATGACCTGAAGGAGCAAACCCTCGCTCTCAAACAAGCCCTCAACGAACTGTGCTCTGCTACCAACAAAACCTTCAAAGCGGCAAGCGATAACCGTCGACTGGACGACAAGGCCGCCAAACTTATAGAACAGCTTTACAGCGAGTTGGATAAATACAAAGAGAAAATTACGACCCAATCCCTCGCTCCGGCTATTGCTGACATCATTCAGGGCATGGATGACAACAAACCCGAACTGACCTACAACGCCATCGACGCAAAAAACGTGGGCATGTGGAGTGGCGATATGAAGAACAAGCTGCGCGCCGAGTTCGTCAAGCGTTTCTCCCAACTCGATATCGTTATGAACGATATGGTGGAAAAAGCTCTTAGCGATTTGGAAAACATTCTGACTTCCGATGAAGGAGGGCGACTCGGCTTCATCCGAGAACAGGCTCCGAACGGCAATTTCTGGGAGGCACTCAAGGCCACCATTGAAGAAACCTTGGACGAATATGAGTACCTCAACATGGCGATTGACAATATCTGCACCACTAAACTGCATTTCCGGGCATTCATCCTCCCCCGCCTGACGGAAATCACCACCGGACTGAGCGGCGGCCCCGAAGCCGGAGCCGATTACGCCCGCTTCGCCGTGCAGCACGGCGAGGACATCGAGACCTGCCGCAACAGCCTGCTCTCTGCTTGGGAATACATTACCGGTCGCTGCGAAGAACTGTTCGATGATTGTGACGGCGAGCTGAAAGACATCAACTACACGCCGGCGAAGGCGATAAAAGCCATGGTCGAAGAGTTCATTCTTCTCTGGTACTCCCACAACGGCAGAACTCGGGCCGAGAAAAATCTGTGCGATTTTTACATACAGCACGCCGATGAAATATGGCCTGCGAGCAAGGCCCCGTCCTCAGACCAGCACCTCAAACAGCGCTGGAATGCCATCCTTCGCGACATCAAGGAACAGACCACTCAACTGAACTAATCCCCCTTATATTCACCCCAACCGGACATCATTTTATGGAAATCAAAATTGTACGCAACAAACAGCTCGATATCGCCCAAACTGACACCAAAGGCTACGAAACCGAGAAACCCATCACATTCTGCTTTGTCGGGCCGCGAGGTGTGGGCAAGACATCCCTCCTCGCCTCCATGTACTATGAAATCAAGCAGAGCAATGTCATGAGCGTGAAGGTCGATGCCCTCACGAAGATAGGCGAGCGTACACAGGAAAGCCTCGACGAGTCGCACAAACAAATGCTCAACATGATTGAGAAAACCCCGATGAAAGGCTCCGTCGACCTAAGACTGGACGGCAAGGGCATCGTGGCTACTCAGGGCGAAAACCACTATGAGTTCATTTGCGAAGGGACCGTCGAAGATACCGATTTGACGCGAATGTCGAAATATAAGCGATTCCGTTACCGCTGCAAATTCATCGATATGCCGGGCGGGTGGTACAAGGATGTCAAGATCAAAGACAAGGCCAAGGCTCTAGAATATCTGAAAAACTCCGCAGTCAGCTTCTTGGCAATCGATACGCCGGCCATCATGGAAGGTGACAACAAGAATAAACACAGTAACAGCTCAGAGGCCATTGCAAACTGCTATGACAATGTGCGTGATGAGTTGGCTGCCAACAAGCACACCGTTATCATCGTTCTCTCGCGCTGTGAGCGCTATTGGAATGAGCGGGAACGCATGTTGGAGCAGTTGGATCAGTACTACGGATCGCTCATCAATCGCTTGAAAGCCGCCGGAGTGGAAGTCATCGTTACCTGGGTGAAAACGCTGGGCGGCATGGAGTTCCTCCAATTCCGAAAAAATGATGATCAGGGCTACACGGCTCGGTTTATTCGCGTGGGGAATTATGCCCCCGAGAACTGTTCCACTCCGCTCCAACTGGCTCTGTCCCGTGGTATAGCACGCATGAGAGACTCCATAAAACCGGGCTTTTTCTTCATGTTCGATGTCAAAAAGTTTGCCATTCAAGCTGCCGCCGAAATTGCCTCTGAGCTCAAACGCCGGCTCCTTACTGACGACAAAGACTCCTTCAAACTCCTCTGATTTCCGCCTATGTATCTTTACGTCAAATCAGCCGGAACGATAGTCGATTACGGCTGGGCGCAATGTCAGGGAGCGCCGACCTTACCGGCCCTCGTGGAAAAATGGAACGATAAGTTAAACGAAAACGACCTGATTTTTGCCCTGCTTGCAGGCAAGTGCAATCAAAGTTGGCACGTCATCTTCCGTAATCTCCGCCTTCCCGGAAGAACGGATAACATTGCCGGCCGCCCCCTCATGCTCAATCTCTATTTCAGCGGTCTGAGCTCGGAAAAGGAAGTTCGGGCTCTCGCTCTCAGCTACCTTGACTTAGAAGTTCAGACGGACGAATTCGGAGATTGCCTTGGTCGCTTCAATCCCACTCTGGCAGCAGCCTATCAACCGACGCCGGACGGCAACTACTCCTACGATTACGACAGCGCCATCCGATGGGCTCAGCAGGAAATCAACCGCACACTGCCGAAACTGGGCGACAATCCCCCCACAACCAGAATTTCATGCCGCCGCAAACCCGACGATATCGAACAACTTAAAGAGCGACTGCGCACAACCGCTCTGAGCGACGGCGACGGACTGAAACTCATCGCCTCCAAAATCATCGTTCTCGACGCAGAGGAGGTTGACATCAGTCTGCGATATTCGGAGACTGCCTGCACTTGGAAAGAAGAGCCCCTCCCCTCTGACAAAGCTGCGGGCAAGAAAGAAACTATATTGTCCCGTGTAATAAAAAATAAGTTAGATGTCTTAAAAGAGAAATTTCAACCTAACGTCGTTAAAGAGCCCATCCGCGAAGGTGTTAATTCACCCGTCCCCGTCGAATCGGAAGAAAAAGAAGTCCCTGATAAGGTTACAGAGCCCTCCCCCTTGCCACAGAAAAGCCCGGCACCTACATTCAGCACAAGATTTGATGCACCGGTTCAGGAGGCCAAGAGAATGGAGGAAAACACTTCATCCAAAGCCCCCACGGAACAGAGTCCCCCCACTTCCACCATCGTCAAAGGAGCAGTAATCTTCACGATAATAGTCGGCATACTGGGGCTGTTCCTACTGGAACCGCAAAAAAATAGCGCCCCTGATATCTCGCACTCAAACGCTGCGCCACTCACCCTCCCGTCATCGAAACTGAAGGAACTGCGCGACAGGGCGAGAGAGGGTAATGTAGTGGCTATGCAGCGATTAGGCAAGCGCCTGATACAAGGTGACGGCGTAGATTGCGACACCGCAACCGGTGCCGAATGGATGCGGAGGTCGGCCGACGGCGGCGACAGCGAAGCCATGCTGTGGATGGGCGACCTGCACCACCAAGGTAAAGGTGTACCCCAAAATATCAATATGGCCATGCAGTACTGGCAGGCTGCGGCGAAAGCCGGCAACAAAGCCGCCCGGAAAAGGCTCGAACAATACGGGGGCAAGCCCGCCGCTACTACGACAACTCCGGCTCCCGCCACACCACCCCTCACACCGCAAGGCTGATAACAAAAGAGCAACGAGTCGCCCTCTCGGCTAATAAAGGACACCGAGTCTTTCATAACGTGATTTATGATTGACCTGCAACTTCTTTTGTTATAAAAAGGAGTCCGAACCATGAACCTGCGAGCCATCATCATTTTCCTGCTGACCTTTTTAGCGACAGATTTGGTCTGCGCCCAAGACTCCCTGAAAGAACTGCGCGACAGGGCACGCGGGGGCGATGTATCGGCCATGCGGCGATTAGCCAAGCGATTGATAAACGGTGACGGCGTAGATCGCGACACCGCAACCGGTGCCGAATGGATGCGGAGGTCGGCCAACGGCGGCGACAGCGGAGCCATGCTGTGGATGGGCGACCTGCACCGACAAGGTAAAGGTGTGCCCCAAAATATCAATATGGCCATGCAATACTGGGAAGCTGCGGCAAAAGCCGGCAACAAAGCCGCCCGGAAAAGGCTCAAACAATATGGGGGCAAGCCCGCCGCGACTACGCCAACTCCGGCTCCTACCACGCCACCACCCTCGCCCGTCCCTCCGGAATCCCCCCGCACAAAGGCGCTCAAAGAGCTGGAAAAAAACGGGATTTCCACCAAAGGCATGAATCAGACTCTCCGCGATAAAGTCGTCCTCAACGATGAAGAACTCGTAAAATTACTGATTGACGCCGGAGCCGATGTCAACAGTAAAAGCCCGAAGGGCGAGACCGCTCTCATGCTCGCCGCTCGGGAGCAAAATACCACCCTCTGCCGGCTCTTACTGGAAGCCGGGGCTGATGTCCATGCACAACAATCATCCGGCAAGACGGCACTCGTGCATGCCATGAGCAGGAAAGCCACCTCGCAACAGCTCGATGTCATCAACCTGCTGCTGGAGAAAGACAGCCCGGTAAATGAGCCCTTCCGTCTGGCACAGTCACACAAAATCACTCCTCTGATATTCGCCGTTACAACGGGCAATCCGGAGCTGGTCGACCTTCTCCTGCAAGCCGGAGCTCGCCCCGGCGCAACCGACAGTCAGGGACATACCGCCCGCTACTGGGCGGAAAAATTACCCGGCAATTCCGACATGCAGGAAATTATCGAACGCCTCAAAGAAGAGGAGGAAGAAGACTGATTTCCTCTGCCCCCCTTTAACCTTAATACCCCCCAACAATGCAACAAGACAACAACGACAGAACAAGCAGCTTCGAGAAATCCAAGTGGGCCAACCACATGGTGGAAATTCTCAAAGATCCGCAAACCCTCGCAAACTTCGAAAAAGCCGTCGAAAATTGGCTCAAAGCAAAGGGGACAACCAGTCCGACCATGAAGCGTGCCGAGCAGGCATACTCCATCTTCCGCAGCGGCAAAGCAAAAAAAGAACTGCTCACCCCGCGCACGCTCATCATTCTGGGTGCAGCCCTCCTGTACTTGGTCAGCCCGTTGGATGCCATCCCCGACCTCGTTCCCATCGTCGGTCTGCTGGATGATTTGGGCATCCTTTCCATGGTTCTTGCCGCCGTACTGCCCGACTTCCTGGAGCAAGACAAGGAATTGCCCGAAAATGAGCGCAAGGCTCTGGAACACGAAGTCGAGCTTATCGAGGCAGAACTGGAAGAAGCCGACCAAGCCTCCCCGGAAACGGAGACAAAGGCAGGTACTCAGGTCGCGGATGAAGAGAGCAACAGCGGCTTTGCCACTTGGGCCCGACGCTTTGCAGGCTGTTTCAGCCGCAAAAAATAATTCCCCTACCGACACAGCACAACATACACCCCGAGCCCCCATATCATCAGGGACTCGGGGGCTACTTTGCTTGTCTCCGATAAAATAACACTCCTACATCTTCTATTATTGCTCCGGCAATTAAAGAATATTGCTTGGACTCAACGATAAATTGGAATTTATCGGGCTAAAAGCCCGAGGAATTTTGAGCCCGTCAGGGCGAC
>JAUNRC010000069.1 GCA_030535875.1 Akkermansia sp.
CTAAGCTTATACAACCGCTTGTGCCCTCGGCTTGCGGCCGAGGGCGGCGGCAAGTACGGAATAAGCTTCGCCATTCTTCAGGCGCAAGCCTGCAAATTCAATAAATTGTAAATTGTAAATGGTAAATCCGTAAATTCCAATTCGTTATCACAGCGTAATACCGAGCTGCTCCGGCAGGGCTATGCGGGGGCGCTCCGTGAGGATTTCGCCGCCGTGGGGGCCAACTGCTACCATGTGTTCAAAGTGAGCAGCCCACGAACCGTCTGCCGTCACCGCCGTCCAGTCATCCTCCAGCACCTTCACCCGGAAAGAGCCCAGCGTAATCATCGGCTCGATGGCCAGAATCATGCCGCGCTTGAGGCGGGGCAGGGGGTACTTGGGGCGGTAATTGGGGATCTGCGGTTCCTCATGCAATTTACGGCCTACACCATGACCGACGTAATCGCGTACAATCCCGAAGCCGTAAGGCTTGACGAAGTCCTCAATCGCGCCGCAGACCTCTATGAGTGAGTTGCCCTGACGAGCCTCGGCAATCCCGCGGAACAGCGCCTCCTCCGTTACAGCCAGCAGACGGCGGGCCTCTTCGCTTACATTGCCGACGGCTACCGTCATGGCGTTGTCGCCGTACCAGCCGTCTACGATGGCCCCGGCATCCAACGATACGATGTCGCCGTCGCGTATCACACGCGACCCGCCGATGCCGTGGACAATTTCCTCATTGACCGATATGCACAACTGCCCGGGGTAGCCGGCGTAGCCAAGGAAAGCATTGCCGCATTTCTCGCGGCGGAAAAGCTCAGCGGCATAGTCATCAATCTCCTTGGTGGTGATGCCCGGTTTGATGATGGGCATGAGGTCCATGAGGATGCGGGCGGAAACCTCGCCTGCACGGCGAAGTTTGTTGATTTCGTTGGGGTTGCGTACAGGTATGCGTTCGGCCATGTTAAGCGTTATCTTGTTGCCGTCAGTATAGCACAACTGCCCGTAATTGCAAGCCTTCATTGTTTCGCCGTGCTTGCCTTTTGCTATCACATCCCGCTTCGTTGTAACACTATTGTAACACTTCTGCGCTTTTTCCGCTGGTCATCACGGGATAAATGTGCTAAAAATCTCATGTAGGATAGATTTTAACCGTACTTTACAATTATGGCACTCCACATTCAAATGAGCGAAGAGGCTGAGGCCGAGCTGCGCAGAAATGCTCTGCGTAACAAGCTCTCCTCCGTTCTGGCCTGTCTGCTCTTCATGGCTATGGGCGGCGGTATTCTCTTCTTTACCGCCGTGTTCATCGTGGGCGACACCCCTGTGTCCTTCCTGGCCTACACCCCTCCCTCCGAGGACGGCCCGCCCAGTAACAATCCCGTCCCTCGCGAACTGACCTCCCGTTCGTCGCCCTCTTCCTCCACCGTGGCTCCCTCGGTGATTGTGGCAACGAGCGCGGCGAGCGTCTCGATGGCACCGGTGGAGATTGACATGTCCGACGGCCTCGCGCTCGATACTTCTCTGGACCTCGGTCTGGGTATGGGTGAGGACCTCGGTGAAGGTATGGGCGCCGGCGGTAAGGGTTTGGGTGACGGTGAGGGCAGCGGCTCCTCTCTGGAAGGTACCTTCTACGATATCAAGCAGACCGGCAGCGGTCGTTCCCGTCGTCTCGCTAAGCACTCTAAGAAAAACGATAAGGGAATCATCGAGTACGATAAAAATTCTTTCTACGAAATCATTTCCAACTTTGTAACGAAAGGCTGGAATAAGTCCGTGCTGAGCAAGTACTATGAGTCCGATAAGAAGCTCTACGCCTCCAGCTTCTATCTTCCCGTGGCCAGTGCTCGCTATGCTCCGATTGCATATCAGGTCGGTGACCCGAAGAAACCCGAGTCCCAGTGGGTCTGTCAGCCCGGTGGCTGGTGCGTGGTCTACCGCGGTCGTGTGCGCGCTCCCAAGAGCGGTACGTTCCGCTTCGTCGGTGCCGGTGACGATTACATCGGCGTGCGTTTCAACCGCCAGTTGGTGCTCTCTGCCGGTTATCGTATCATGTCGCATTACGATGCCAAGGCTAAGGGCGGTCCTAAGTTCTTCTACTCCACACCTTCCGTTGCCAAGGAATTCTGGAAGGGTGTGAAGGCCGGTAAGGACCGCGAACACGCCGGCTACGAGGTGTGCCCCAATGTGGAGATTACGCAGCTCTCCGACGGCAAGCCTGAGAAGGGCGGTAACGTGTGGACTCAGGAACTTGGCGGTCTGATTGCCGGTAAGGAGTTCACCGTGGAGGAAGGTAAGGAGTACCCCATCGAGATTATCATATCGGAAGAAGGTGGCGGTTTCGGCTTCGTGCTTTGCATTGAGGAGATAATCGCAGGCAAGAAGAATAGCAAGGCCAAGCGCTACGACCTCTTCCGTACGAACTTCTCCGAGCCCTCTGCTGCCGAGATTAACGAACTGCTTAAGAAGGAGAACTGCATTCACACTTACTGGAAAACCGGCAAGACCATTCAGTTGGACGTGAAGTACAACAGCGATTCTCCCATCTGGACTGTGACCTCCACTAAGATTTAATCTTCTATAGTACTCTGTTTATGCACCGAGCCGCTGTCAGAAATGGCAGCGGCTCTTTTCCTGTAACACTTTTGTGATTGTTTTTTGTGTTTTTTTACTGGCAATGACAGGGCAGGTATGGTAAGAATATCGTCAGGACAGTAAGCTTTAACCCGGACTGTATCAATTATGGCATTACACATTCAAATGAGCGAAGAGGCCGAGGCTGAGCTGCGCAGAAATGCTCTGCGTAACAAGCTCTCCTCCGTTCTGGCCTGTCTGCTCTTCATGGCTATGGGCGGCGGTATTCTCTTCTTTACCGCTGTGTTCATCGTGGGCGACACCCCTGTGTCCTTCCTGGCCTACACCCCACCCTCCGAGGACGGCCCGCCCAGTAACAATCCCGCCCCTCGCGAACTGACCTCCCGTTCGTCGCCCTCTTCCTCCGCCGTGGCTCCCTCGGTGATTGTGGCAACGAGCGCGGCGAGTGTCTCGATGGCGCCGGTGGAGATTGACATGTCCGACGGCCTCGCGCTCGACACTTCTCTGGACCTCGGTCTGGGTATGGGCGAGGACCTCGGTGAAGGTATGGGCGCCGGCGGTAGCGGCCTGGGTTCCGGTGAGGGCAGCGGCTCCGCTCTGGAAGGTACCTTCTACGATATCAAGCAGACCGGCAGCGGTCGTTCCCGTCGTCTTGCCAAGCATGCCACGAAGTTGACGGAAGGTGAGCACAAAGGTTTCATCACCTACAAGCAGGACGTGTTCTTTGATGTTGTTTCCAACTTTGTTTCCAAGGGTTGGAACAAATCCGTACTGACCAGGTACTTTGAGTCGGAGAAGAAGCTCTATGCCTCCAACTTCTACCTGCCGGCCGGTTCCGACCGTTATGCTCCCATCGCCTACCAGCTTGGCGATTCTAAGAAGCCGCCGCAGAACTGGGTGTGCCAGCCCGGTGGTTGGGTGGTCGTCTATCGCGGTAAGGTGCGTGCTCCCAAGACCGGTACGTTCCGCTTCATCGGTACGGGTGACGACTACATCGGTGTGCGCTTCAACCGCAAATTGGTGCTTTCGGCCGGTTATCTCTGCTTCTCTCACTACGATGCCAAGAAACCTCGCGGCGGCCCTAAGTTCCGCCTGAGTGAGAAACCCCAGCGCGATGCCTTCTTTAAGGATATCAAAGCCGGTCGTGATGTCCAGCACAAGGGCTACGAGCTCATCTCCTCCGTACCCGGTATGAAGCACTGGACGGATGGTCTGGGCGGTCTGGTGGCCGGCGCTGAGTTCCCCGTGGAAGAAGGTAAGGAATATCCCATCGAAATTGCGGTGGCAGAACTTGGCGGTATCGGTGCTATGGGTGGTAACTTCGGCTTTGTGCTCTTCATTGAGGATATCACCAAGGGCAAGAATTCCAAGGCCAAGGCCTACGACCTCTTCCGTACGAACTTCTCCGAGCCCTCTGCTGAGGATATCAACAGAATGCTCGAGGAGGCGAATTGCCTGCCCATTGGCGGTAAGGAAGCAATTATGAATATCCCTTACCTGAAAGATTCGCCCATCTGGACGGTAACTTCGACTAAGATTTAACGATAGCACAAAAAGCCCCGGCTGTAATGGTCGGGGCTTTTTTGTGCCTTCGTTTTTCGCCTGTTCTCGCACTGTGAATTTGTTGTGGGTTCTTTATGATTGATGACTTCGGCTCGGGTGGGTGTGCGTTTTTTTGCTTGTCATCAGGTGATGGATATGGTAAATAGTACGGAACCTGTTTGCCGAACGGCAAACAGTTATCAGAAGCCATGAATGCAAAATATATACTCCCCCTGATAGCGCTGAGCACGGTTATGACCGTGCAGGGCGGCGAGCGAGAGAGCTTTGATTTCGGCTGGAAATTTAAGTATTTCGGAGGGTATGACCCGGCAGATGCCGGATCTCCCACATGGAGCGATGGGTACCAAGGCGGTCATCCTGCTTCTCATGCCGTAGACGGCAATATGGATACCCGCTGGTGCGCTCCGGACTGGAAGTCCGGACACCGACTTGTAGTTGCCCCCGGGTTTGATGACCCCGTTAAGTTGTTCCTTATCTACTGGGAAATGCCCTGTACCTTTGATGTGAAGATAAAGGTCGTGTGCATGGATGAGAGCAAGAACTTTGAACTTGCCTTCAATAATGGCGGTCAGGCTGCCAGCTTTGTGGAAATGCCCGAACCGACAGCCATTCGCTATGTTGAAGTGACTGTACCTTCCGGCACACATTCCCGGCAGTGGATGAGCGTGCGCGAAATCCTCTTTACCGGTGCTGATAACACACCGCTCAAAGTTCGTCGCGGGCCGGGTGCTCTGGCTCACGCTGCGGTGAATGCAAGCGAAATCGGCTACAAGGAGGTACAGCTCCCTCACGACTGGGCCATTGAGAGCCCCTTCCTGGAAAGCGAGCCGAACGAGACCGGCAAGCTGCCGTGGAACGGCTGGGGCTGGTACCGCAAGAACTTTGATGTACCGGCCGACTTCGACCCCTCCAAGAACCGCTGGTACCTGGACTTTGACGGCGTGATGTCGTGCCCGCAAATCTATGTGAACGGGCAGAAAGCCGGCGAGTGGGCCTATGGTTACAACTCCTTCCGCGTGGACATCACCCCCTACCTGAAGGCCGGGCAGAAGAACCTCGTAGCCGTGATGGCCAGCAACCTGCCGCTCTCGACCCGTTGGTACCCCGGTGCCGGCATCTATCGTCATGTGTGGTTGGAGAAGACCGGCCCCGTCCATCTTGCCAAGTGGCCCACCTATGTTACCACGCCTGAAATCAGTCAGCACAGCGCTCTGGTGAAAGTGCAGACCACCGTGGCCAACAACAGTGAACAGCCTGCCGAAATCACCGTTTTGCAGCAGGTGGAGGGCGCCGCTGCCGCTCCCACCACCATCACCGTAGCCCCGGGCACGGAAGGCGTGGTGGAGCAGGAACTGCGACTGGCATCTCCCCGCCTTTGGAGCTGTGAGAACCCCAATCTCTACAAACTTTCCACCACCGTACTGATGAACGGTCGTGAAATAGACACCCATGAGACCTCATTCGGCGTGCGTACCGCGGAGTGGCGTAAGGATGGTTTCTACCTCAACGGCAAGAAAGTCCGCATTAAGGGTGTGTGCGAGCACCATGACCTCGGTGCTCTCGGTGCCGCCTTCCACACCCGTGCCTACGAGCGTAAGATTGAAATTCTCAAGGAGATGGGCTGCAACTCCATCCGCATGACCCACAATCCGCCCGCTCCCGAGGTGCTCGACCTGTGCGACAAGCACGGCATCCTCGTCATCGATGAACTCTTCGACATTTGGAAGCGCCAGAAGTACGAGAAAGTCAACGGCTATCACCTCTACTGGGACAAGTGGTGGAAGAAGGACGTCAGGAACTTCATGTTGCGTGACCGCAATCACCCCTCCATCATTGCCTGGAGCGGCGGCAACGAAATCATGGAGCAGACCCTCTATAATATCGATGACATCAAAGCCAACAGGCAGGGGCGCTACAAGACGAAAGAGGCTCTCGACCGCGCCGTGCGTGAGCTGCAGGAGTGGAACAACTTTAACCTCAATATCGCTCACAGCCTGAGAGATGAAATCCGTAAGTACGATGTCACACGTCCTTACACTGTCGGTTGCAACGACCAGAGCGCATTTACCAACGGCTTTTCTGAAACCGTGGACATCTACGGTTTCAATTACAAGCCGCACCTCTATGCCAAGTTCCGTAAGGTGCACCCCACCATGCCCTATTACGGCTCCGAAACCTGCTCCTGCGTCGGCACGCGCGACACCTATAACTTCCCGCTCGACTGGAGTGTAGGCGGCGGGTACTTTAAGCCCGGTGCCGTACCGCACCAAGTCAGCGCCTATGCTCTTGCCAGCACCCACTGGGGATGTTGCCCCGACATCGAGATGAACGCCCATACCAAGGCTCCCGACTTGGCCGGTGAGTACGTGTGGACCGGTTTCGACTACATCGGTGAGCCCACCCCTTATAATCAGGATGCCTCCATCGAGAACAACATTAAGCACCTTCCCGCCGAGCAGCGTGCAGCCATCATGAGGGAGTACGAGGCCATGGGCAAGCGTGCCGTCAGCCGCAGCTCCTACTTCGGCCTGATTGACCTCGCCGGCTTCCCCAAGGACATCTACTACCTCTACCGGAGTCAGTGGAACCCCGAGAAGGCTCATGCTCACATCCTCCCCCATTGGAACTGGCAGGGTCATGAGGGCCGCACCACCCCCGTCATGGTATTCACCAGCGGCGACGAGGCCGAACTCTTCGTCAACGGCAAGAGTCAGGGCGTGCGTAAGCGCGGTGAAGGCTCCACCTTCGTCCAGAAAGACCGCTCCCTCGCCGTCAGCAAGAACCAGTACCGCTTCGCATGGGAAGATGTCATCTACGAACCCGGCACCGTGGAAGTCGTCGTGAAGAAAGACGGCAAGCCCTGGGCCACAGCCAAGCGCGTGACCACAGGCCCCTCCGCCGCCGTGAAGGCCGAGCTTGACCGCACCACCATTACCGGTGACGGGCACGACCTCTCCTTTGTCTCCCTCGCCCTGACCGATGCCGACGGTAACGTCGTCCCCATCGACAGCCGACGTGTGAGCTTCTCCATCGAAGGTCCGGCCGAGCTCGCCGGTTTCTGCAACGGCGACCCCACTGATTGGACCTGCATGCAGGACCACAATCAGCGCTTCTTCAACGGTCGCTTGCTTGCTGTTGTGCGTGGCAAGCGCGGAGAAAGCGGAACCGCCACCATCACCGTAAAGGCTACCGACCTTCCCGAGATTAAGGTGCCGATTACGGTTGAGGCCGCCCGCTAATCTATTCAACAACGACTGAGGCTCAGCATCGCTGAGCCTCAGTCATTTTTATTGCCGCCGTCAGGCGGCAGTCCGGTGAACGTTCGCACACTCAATAGTATAGAGTTCGGCAATGAGGCAGACCTGCAATTTTGAAGATAGCCCCGCCTTGCGGGGCGTCATTTTTAATAGCGAGTGGTGCAGCGAGCCCACGGCGAGCGAAACCACTCGAACCAACGAATAAAAAACGGAACCCGTGCAACGGGTGACAGTTAACCGGAGTTCGATAATTGGGTTACACTCAATTATGGCGTATCGTTGGATAGTAGCCCACATCTCTCTAAAAGCTGCATCAATTCTTCTTGTGCAGATTTAGTTTGATAATTTTTGTATGTGAGCTTCCCATCATTACCCGGGCACATCTTATCATTTCATTTATTGATGAGGCAATTAAAGATTAATGTGTTATCCGTATTGGTGGTGACGGACAAATTGGAATTTATCGGGCTAAAAGCCCGAGGAATTTTGAGCCCGTCAGGGCGAC